>NZ_RCOE01000237.1:37050-39162 GCF_004321495.1 Pseudomonas sp. Sample_10 | reverse complement strand
TGTTTGGTGTAGTTGCGGGTAATGCGGATCGAGCGGAGCTGATCGGCAGCGCGACCACTTGGACGTTTCATAAGGGATACCTGTACGGGGACGGAAAACTGCGAAGCATTATAGAGCCGCCAGCCACGCCTGGGCACTTCTAAAAAATTACTCGGACGAGCGAAGGCTCTGAACAGCCCGTGCCCGACGACCTGCAGCCGATTGTCACTCCGTGTGTTTGGGCGCATTGGCGCCACTGCGCTACAATCCTGCGCCTTTGCTGCCAGTCGGCTTTAATTCATTGATATCGGATTGCCTGAACATCAGTTCCGCGCCGATCTGCACTGCGAGGTACCTCCATGGTGCACAGCATGACCGCCTTCGCCCGCGTCGAAAGCGCCGGCGTCCAAGGCACCCTGAGCTGGGAACTGCGCTCGGTCAACAGCCGCTACCTGGAACCCCACCTGCGCCTGCCGGAGTCCTTTCGCGACCTCGAAGGTGCCGTCCGTGAAGCCCTGCGCCAAGGTGTATCCCGGGGCAAGCTCGAATGCACCCTGCGCTTCACCGAAGAAAACACCGGCAAACCGCTGCAAGTCGACCAGGCACGCGCCGCACAACTGGTCGCCGCCGCCGAGACCGTTGCCAGCCTGATCAAGAACCCGGCAGCACTGAACCCGCTGGAAGTCCTGGCCTGGCCCGGCGTACTTGTAGGTGACGCTACCGACCCGCAAGCCTTGAATGCCCAGGCACTGGCGCTGTTCAACCAGGGCTTGAAAGAGCTCAAGGCCGGACGCGAGCGAGAGGGCGCGGAGCTGGCACGGCTGATCAATGAGCGCTTGACGTCCATTGAAGAAGACGTGGTGACCCTGCGTGAACTGGTTCCGCAAATGCTCGCCACCCAGCGCCAGAAAGTGCTTGATCGTTTCGCCGACATGAAGGCCGAGATGGACCCACAGCGTCTGGAGCAGGAAATGGTCATGCTCGCGCAGAAAAGCGACGTCGCCGAAGAACTGGATCGCCTGAGCACTCACATCATCGAAGTTCGTCGTGTACTCAAGTCTGGCGGCGCCGCCGGTCGGCGCCTGGACTTCCTGATGCAGGAGCTCAACCGCGAAGCCAACACCCTGGGCTCCAAAGCCTTCGACCCGCGCAGCACCCAAGCGGCGGTCAACCTGAAAGTGTTGATCGAGCAGATGCGTGAACAAGTGCAGAATATTGAGTAAGGCAACCCCGACATGACCCACAGCACCGGCACCCTCTACATCATTTCCGCCCCATCGGGCGCGGGCAAAAGCAGCCTGGTCAAGGCCCTGACCGACGCCGATCCGGAAATTCGCGTTTCGGTCTCGCACACCACCCGCGCCATGCGCCCCGGTGAAGTGAACGGCGTGAACTATCACTTCGTCGAGCGCAGCGAGTTCGTGAAGATGATCGAACACGGGGATTTCCTCGAGCGCGCCGAAGTATTCGGCAATCTCTACGGGACCTCGCAGAGCCACTTGCAGCAGACCCTGGACGAAGGTCACGACCTGATTCTGGAAATCGACTGGCAAGGCGCCGAGCAAGTGCGCAAGCTGATGCCTCAGGCCCGTTCGATTTTCATCTTGCCGCCGTCACTTGAAGCCCTGCATCAGCGCCTGACCAATCGTGGCCAGGACAGCGACGAAATCATCGATGGCCGGATGCGCGAAGCCGTCAGCGAGATGAGCCACTATGTCGACTATGACTACCTGATCATCAACGACGATTTCGCCCACGCACTGCACGATCTGAAGGCGATTTTTCGCGCCAATCAGCTGATTCAGAAGCGTCAGCAACAGCGCCACGGCAAATTGCTGGCTGAATTGCTCGGTTAAAGAGCACTTCCCAAAACCGCTGCAAGGGCTTTACATTGGCACTTGCAGCGCGTTGAAGGGCTTGATCAAAAAATCAGCGCTTCCCTAATCGCTGGTGATTTTTTAAACTGTTGAGTCCGCTCGCCCAACCGGGCAGCGCGCATATTGCATTCGCTCCGAGGAATACCATGGCCCGCGTAACCGTTGAAGACTGCCTAGAACACGTGGAAAACCGCTTTGAGCTGGTCATGCTCTCTACCAAGCGTGCCCGTCAACTGGCCACCGGCGGCAAAGAGCC
>NZ_RCOE01000237.1:0-36950 GCF_004321495.1 Pseudomonas sp. Sample_10 | reverse complement strand
TGGTCATGCTCTCTACCAAGCGTGCCCGTCAACTGGCCACCGGCGGCAAAGAGCCGAAAGTAGCCTGGGAAAACGACAAGCCTACCGTCGTCGCCCTGCGTGAAATCGCTGAAGGCCTGATCGACTACGCAGCTATCGCTGAAGCCGAAATCGTTGAAGATGAACCGCTTTTTGCTGCATTCGAGGACGAGTCCAACGAGGCCGTCTAAGCCTATGCCTGGTCGACGTAGCACGGCGCGGGATCACAGCTTACGGCAGGAGACATCATGCCGAGCATAGACGCCCTCGCCGATCGCTTATCGACCTACCTCGGCAAAGACCAGGTCAACCTGGTCCGCCGAGCGTATTTCTACGCCGAACAAGCCCACGACGGCCAACGCCGACGTAGCGGCGAGGCGTATGTCACGCATCCTCTTGCCGTGGCCAATATTCTTGCCGACATGCACATGGACCATCAGAGCCTGATGGCGGCCATGCTGCATGACGTGATCGAAGACACCGGTATCGCCAAGGAAGCGCTGCAAGCGCAGTTCGGCGAAACCGTGGCCGAACTGGTCGATGGGGTCAGCAAACTGACCCAGATGAACTTCGAGACCAAAGCCGAAGCCCAGGCCGAAAACTTCCAGAAAATGGCCATGGCCATGGCGCGTGACATTCGCGTGATCCTGGTCAAGCTGGCCGACCGCCTGCACAACATGCGCACGCTGGAAGTGCTGTCCGGCGAAAAACGCCGGCGCATCGCCAAGGAAACCCTGGAGATCTATGCGCCCATCGCCAACCGGCTGGGCATGCACGCCATCCGCATAGAATTCGAAGACCTCGGCTTCAAGGCCATGCACCCGATGCGTTCCGCGCGGATCTACCAGGCCGTCAAACGCGCCCGGGGCAACCGCAAGGAAATCGTCAACAAGATCGAAGAGTCCCTCGGCCACTGCCTCGCCATCGACGGCATCCAGGGCGAAGTCAGCGGTCGGCAGAAACACCTCTACGGCATCTACAAGAAAATGCGCGGCAAGCGTCGGGCCTTCAACGAGATCATGGACGTCTATGCGTTCCGGATCATCGTCGACAAGGTCGATACCTGCTACCGCGTGCTGGGTGCTGTACATAATTTGTACAAACCGCTGCCGGGTCGCTTCAAGGACTACATCGCGATTCCCAAGGCCAACGGCTACCAATCGCTGCACACCACACTGTTCGGCATGCACGGCGTACCGATCGAGATCCAGATCCGCACCCGCGAAATGGAAGAAATGGCCAACAACGGCATCGCCGCCCATTGGCTGTACAAATCCAGCGGCGACGAGCAGCCAAAAGGCACGCACGCCCGCGCTCGCCAGTGGGTCAAAGGCGTGCTGGAAATGCAGCAGCGTGCGGGCAATTCGCTGGAATTCATCGAAAGCGTGAAGATCGACCTGTTCCCGGACGAGGTCTACGTGTTCACGCCCAAAGGCCGGATCATGGAGCTGCCCAAAGGCTCCACGGCGGTCGATTTCGCTTACGCGGTGCACACCGATGTCGGCAACAGTTGCATTGCCTGCCGGATCAACCGCCGTCTCGCGCCGCTGTCCGAACCGCTGCAAAGCGGCTCCACGGTCGAGATCGTCAGCGCGCCCGGCGCGCGGCCGAATCCGGCGTGGCTCAATTTCGTGGTCACCGGCAAGGCGCGGACACACATCCGCCATGCGCTCAAGCTGCAACGTCGCTCCGAATCCATCAGCCTGGGCGAACGCCTGCTGAACAAGGTCCTCAACGGTTTCGACAGCTCGCTGGAGAAAATCCCGGCCGAGCGGGTCAAGGCGATGCTGGTTGAATACCGCCAGGAACTGATCGAAGACTTGCTGGAAGACATTGGCCTGGGCAATCGCATGGCTTATGTGGTGGCTCGTCGACTGCTCGGCGAAGGCGAACAGTTGCCAAGCCCGGAAGGTCCGCTGGCAATTCGTGGCACCGAAGGGTTGGTACTCAGCTATGCCAAATGCTGTACGCCAATCCCGGGCGACCCGATTGTCGGCCACCTGTCCGCAGGCAAAGGCATGGTCGTGCACCTGGACAACTGCCGCAACATCAGCGAAATCCGTCATAACCCGGAAAAATGCATCCAGCTGTCATGGGCCAAAGATGTCACCGGCGAATTCAACGTCGAGCTGCGCGTGGAGCTGGAACACCAGCGTGGCCTGATCGCGCTGCTGGCCAGCAGCGTCAACGCGGCCGACGGCAACATCGAGAAAATCAGCATGGACGAACGCGATGGTCGTATCAGCGTGGTCCAGTTGGTGGTCAGCGTGCACGACCGTGTACACCTGGCCCGCGTGATCAAGAAACTGCGTGCCCTCACCGGGGTGATTCGCATCACCCGCATGCGTGCATAGCGCGCAAACGTAGCCACCTCTTACAAGGAGTCATCAATGACCAAGACCGTTATCACCAGCGACAAGGCCCCGGCCGCCATCGGTACTTACTCCCAGGCGATCAAGGCAGGCAACACCGTTTACATGTCCGGTCAGATTCCACTGGACCCAAAGACCATGGAACTGGTTGAAGGCTTCGAAGCCCAGACCGTCCAGGTGTTCGAGAATCTCAAGGCCGTGGCTGAAGCCGCCGGCGGTTCGTTCAAGGACATCGTCAAACTGAACATCTTCCTCACCGACCTGAGCCACTTCGCCAAGGTCAACGAGATCATGGGCAAATACTTCGACCAACCGTACCCAGCTCGCGCCGCTATCGGCGTAGCAGCCCTGCCCAAGGGTTCGCAGGTTGAAATGGATGCCATCCTGGTCATCGAGTAATGCGTGCGGCGCAGCCTATGGCTGCGCCAACGGCTCTGCTGTAAAGAAAGCTTGAAAGGATTCCACCCATGCGCAAAGCGCTTGCTCTTTCGCTGCTCGCCCTGTTCCTGGGCGGATGTGCCAGCGACCCTGCCGACCGTGATATCAGCGGCACCTGGATCAACCAGGTGGCGATTGACGCTGCATCCAAAGGCGTTCCCCTGCGTGAAGCGCTCCAGGCCTATGGCCCGAACCTGGAATGGGACGTCAACACCAAGGCCGGCCAGGCCCGCTACACCAATGGTTTTGAAAATGTCGACGGCAAGCTGCTCGGCGAAGAGTCCGGCGCCTGGAAAATCGACTTTTATGGCAGCTCCGGTAGCGAGCTCAAGCGCGACGGCAAACAATTGAGCCAGGCCGCCAGCGAAAACGAACCGGCCCAGGTCTTCGACCGTGCGTCGATTCCGGTACCGGATGGCGCTCCGATCGGCGCCAGCTTTGAACGCGCGCTGTATTCAGCCTACATGGGCGGCAGCTGGAAAGTCGTCAGCGGCCCCGGTGAAGGCAATACCGTGCAGTTCCAGGCCGACGGCCAAGTGACCGGCCTGCCAGGGAGTGACCGCTATGCCCTGTGTCTGGCGGGTGATTGCGCATCGATGAGCGGCGGCAACGACAACATGTGGCTGCAACTCAACGGCCAGGGAAATGCCTGGATCTTTGCCCGCAAAGGCAAAGAACTGGAAATCTTCCAGACCGTGAACACCGCGCAGGCGGATGAAATGCCCCAGTTCACACCGGGTGATCGCAAGTGGTTGCTCGAGAAACAATAAGCAACCCATTGAAAGCCACCCGCTTGTAGGAGCCGGCGTGCTGGCGATAGGGCCTTCAAATTCAACATCTGCTTTGAATCTGATACTGCTATCGCCAGCAAGCCGGCTCCTACAGGTTTTCGGGTGACTGAACGTCAGCTGCGGCCTTCAAGAATGGCGGCATAGCCTTCACGAAAGCTCGGATACTTTGGCGTCCAGCCCAACGCTTTCGCCCGTGCATTGCTGCAGCGCTTGCTGCCCGTGCGCCGCACGCTGGCATCATCGGCCCATTCGGTCACACCCAGATACTCGCGCAACCAGCCCACGACATCCGCCAACGCTGCCGGTGCGTCATCGACGCCAATGTAGACGTCATCCAGCTTCACTGCGCGCCGATCCGCCTCAAGCAGGCACGCCATCAACCCAGCGGCGTCATCGGCATGAATCCGGTTGCCATACAGCGGAGGATCGACCGCCACCCGGTACCCGCGGCGGACCTGAGTCAGCAGCCATTCACGACCCGGACCGTAAATACCGGTCAAACGCACGATGCTGGCTGGAATGCCGCTGTTGAGCGCGATCTGTTCGGCTTCGAGCATCACTCGCCCAGAGTAACCAGCCGCGATGGCCGGCGAAGTCTCGTCGACCCATTCGCCCGCCTGCTGGCCGTAGACACTGCTGCTGGACACGAACAACAGGCGATTGGGCACCTGCCCATAATCGTCGAGCCACTCCAATACATGCTGTAAGCCCTGGATATAAGCGGCACGGTAGCCCGCCTCATCGTGATCGGTGGCGGCTGCGCAATAGACCACGTAATCCACCGCACCGACCGGCCAGGTCTGCGGGCAGTCCTTATTGAACAGGTCGCCGGCAACGCCGATGACCCCCTCGGGCAAGCGCGAAACGTCACGCCGCAACCCATGGACCTCCCACCCGCCAGCCAGCAGTTGCGTGGCGAGACGGCTGCCGACATCACCGCAACCGGCGATTAAAACAGAAGGCGCGGACATCAGAAAAACTCCCCTTGGAAACGCACAGACTAGCCTCGGCAATGGACGAGCGGCTAGCAATGAAGGAAAAAAAGATACTCTATTACTTTTGTTAACAAGAATTACTTGCAATAATGCACGCCACTTTTGTTCTCGGCCCTTCGAGGCCTGGAAGAACATAACCCGTTTTTCTCTCTCAGGTCCGGCCAGCATGACACGCAATCAACTCCCCGCTTCGCCAACCAAACGACCTCGCGCCTGGAGCGCAGTGGCCGCCGTGCTGCTCAGCCTGATGCTGGCGCCGACCGCCGCCTTCGCAGACGCACAAGCGCCTGCCACCCCGGCCGCCGCCGCATCCACCCCGGCCGAAAACGCCGCGCCTGTCGCGATCGACCCGGCCCAGCCAGCAGCCGCTTCGCAAGCGCTCGGCGAAAACGTCCCTGAAGTCCTCGAAGCCGACAACAGCCTGGGCATGGCGCATGACCTGTCGCCATGGGGCATGTACCAAAACGCCGACATCATCGTGAAGCTTGTGATGATTGGCCTGGCCATCGCGTCGATCATTACCTGGACCATCTGGATTGCCAAAGGCTTTGAGCTGATGGGCGCCAAGCGTCGTCTGCGCAGCGAAATCGCCCACCTGAAAAAAGCCACCACACTCAAAGAAGCCAGCGCCTCTGCGACCAAGCCGGGCACCCTCGCCAACCTGTTGGTCCATGATGCCCTGGAAGAAATGCATCTGTCGGCCAGCAGCCGCGAGAAAGAAGGCATCAAGGAACGCGTCAGCTTCCGCCTTGAGCGTCTGGTAGCAGCTTGCGGCCGCAACATGAGCAGCGGCACCGGCGTTCTTGCCACCATCGGTTCCACCGCTCCGTTTGTCGGCCTGTTCGGTACGGTGTGGGGCATCATGAACAGCTTCATCGGTATCGCTAAAACCCAGACCACCAACCTCGCCGTCGTGGCTCCCGGCATCGCCGAAGCCTTGCTGGCGACCGCTCTGGGCCTGGTCGCTGCGATTCCTGCGGTGGTGATCTACAACGTGTTTGCGCGCTCCATCGCCGGTTACAAGGCGCAGGTGTCCGACGCTTCGGCGGAAGTCCTGCTGCTGGTCAGCCGCGACCTTGATCACCAGCCTGAGCGCAGTTCGCATCCGCACATGGTGAAAGTGGGGTAATCGGCCATGGGCCTGCATTTGAAAGAAGGCGCAGACGACGATCTGGCCGAAAACCACGAAATCAACGTCACGCCGTTCATCGACGTGATGCTGGTGCTGTTGATCATCTTCATGGTGGCGGCGCCGCTGGCGACCGTGGACATCAAGGTCGACCTGCCCGCCTCCACCGCCAAACCGGCGCCGCGGCCAGAGAAACCGGTGTTCCTCAGCGTCAAGGCCGACCAACGACTGTTCCTCGGCGACGACGAAGTGAAAGCCGATGCTCTTGGCGCCACCCTCGACGCCAAGACCCAAGGCAAGAAAGACACGACGATCTTCTTCCAGGCCGATAAAGGCGTGGATTACGGTGATCTGATGAGCGTAATGGACAACCTTCGCTCGGCCGGTTATCTGAAGGTCGGCCTGGTCGGACTCGAGACGGCAGCCAAAAAATGATCGAGACGCGCCATAAGTTGACGCGTTACAGCGGTAGCCTGGCCATCGTGCTGGGTGTTCACGCGCTGGCCATCGCGCTGGCGCTGAACTGGACCGCCCGCCCGCCCATCGAACTGCCGCCGCAGGCAATGATGGTCGAGCTGGCGCCGGTTCCTGCCCCGCCACCGCCGGCACCGCCAAAGGTGATAACGCCGCCACAGCCACCAGCACCGGTGGAAGAACTGCCCATCCCGAAGCTGGCCGAAGCGCCCAAAGCCGAGATTGCGGTACCCAAGCCCAAGCCGCCCAAGCCCAAGCCGAAACCACCCAAGCCGGTGGAGAAAAAGCCTGAGCCGCCGAAGGAAAAACCGTCCGAAGAAAAACCGAGCGACACGCAACCGACCCAGGCACCCACGGAGAAATCCGCTCAACCGGCGCCCGGTCCGTCACCCGCACAAGTGGCGGCCAAGGCCAGTTGGGAAGGCACTCTGCTTGCGCACTTGGCCAAGTACAAGAAGTACCCGGCCAGCGCGCAATCGCGGGGCAAGGAAGGCTTGAACCGTCTGCGTTTCGTCGTGGATGCCGAAGGTAATGTGTTGTCGTTCGAACTGGTGGGCCGCTCCGGTAACGCCGATCTGGACCGGGCTACCCTGGACATGATCCGCCGCGCCCAGCCGCTGCCCAAACCACCGGCCGACATGCTGAACAACGGCTCCATCGAAATCGTTGCACCGTTTGTTTATTCGCTGGAAAAGCGTCGACGGTAAACGTTTCCCCGCGCTCATCGGCTCAAACCAGTCTGCAAGGGCACCGAAAGGTGCCTTTTGCATATCTGGAAACGGCAAACACGCATTGCCCGGTGTCACTCAGCACATACTGTCTGATAACGTGCGTCTATCGATTGCAGCCGGTATGCTTGGCTCGCAACTTCATGGACGCTTGCTATGACTCTTACAGAATTACGCTACATCGTTACCCTCGCCCAAGAGCAGCACTTCGGCCACGCGGCCGAGCGTTGCCACGTCAGCCAACCGACCCTGTCGGTGGGCGTGAAAAAGCTTGAAGACGAACTCGGTGTGCTGATTTTCGAGCGCAGCAAAAGCGCCGTGCGCCTGACCCCGGTTGGCGAAGGCATTGTGGCTCAGGCCCAAAAGGTACTGGAACAAGCCCAGGGCATTCGCGAACTGGCACAAGCCGGCAAAAACCAGCTGACCGCGCCGTTGAAAGTCGGTGCGATCTACACCGTTGGCCCATACCTGTTCCCGCACCTGATCCCGCAACTGCACCGGGTCGCCCCGCAGATGCCGTTGTACATCGAAGAAAATTTCACCCACGTCCTGCGCGACAAACTGCGCAACGGCGAACTCGACGCGATCATCATCGCGTTGCCGTTCAGCGAAGCCGACGTGCTGACGTTGCAGCTTTATGACGAACCGTTTTATGTCTTGATGCCGGCCCAGCACCCATGGACGCAAAAAGAATCCATCGACGCCAGCCTGCTCAACGACAAGAGCCTGCTGCTGCTCGGTGAGGGCCACTGCTTCCGTGATCAAGTGCTGGAGGCCTGCCCTACCCTGACCAAGGGCAACGACGGTGCCAAGCACACCACGGTCGAATCCAGCTCCCTGGAAACCATCCGTCACATGGTCGCGTCCGGTCTCGGCATCTCGATCCTGCCGTTGTCGGCAGTCGACAGTCACCACTACGCCCCTGGGGTGATCGAAGTTCGACCGCTGTCGGCTCCGGTGCCTTTCCGCACCGTGGCCATTGCCTGGCGCGCGAGCTTCCCGCGTCCGAAGGCGATCGAGATTCTCGCTGACTCCATTCGCCTGTGCTCGGTGGCTAAACCCGCTGCACCGGTAACGGCCGGTTAAGCCAACGCCATGACCGAGTTGTCGCAAGTGTCGGTGACGGCACTCAAGGGTGTCGGTGAAGCCATGGCCGAAAAGCTGGCCAAGGTCGGTCTGGAAAATCTTCAGGACGTGCTGTTTCACCTGCCGTTGCGCTACCAGGATCGCACCCGCGTGGTGCCGATCGGTGCATTGCGCCCGGGCCAGGATGCGGTGGTCGAAGGCACCGTGAGCGGCGCCGACGTGGTCATGGGCCGCCGTCGCAGTCTGGTAGTACGCCTGCAGGACGGTACCGGCGGGCTCAGCCTGCGCTTCTACCATTTCAGCAATGCGCAAAAAGAAGGGCTTAAACGCGGCACGCGGGTTCGCTGCTACGGCGAAGCGCGTCCCGGCGCATCGGGACTGGAAATTTATCACCCGGAATACCGCGCCATCACCGGCGACGAACCGCCGCCCGTGGACGAGACACTCACGCCGGTCTACCCGCTCACCGAGGGCCTGACGCAGCAACGTTTGCGTCAACTGTGCATGCAAACCCTGACCTTGCTCGGCCCCAGCAGCCTGCCCGACTGGCTGCCCAACGAACTGGCCCGGGACTATCAACTGGCGCCACTGGCCGACGCGATCCGCTACCTGCACAACCCACCGGCCGATGCCGATGTCGACGAACTCGCCCTCGGTCATCACTGGGCGCAGCACCGCCTGGCCTTTGAAGAACTGCTGACCCATCAACTGTCCCAGCAACGTCTGCGCGAAAGCATGCGTGCGCTGCGTGCGCCGGCGATGCCCAAAGCCACCCGGCTGCCCGCCAGATACCTGGCCAACCTCGGCTTCAATCCCACCGGCGCCCAACAGCGGGTCGGCAACGAAATCGCCTACGACCTCAGCCAGCACGAGCCGATGTTGCGGCTGATTCAGGGTGACGTCGGCGCGGGTAAAACCGTGGTCGCCGCCCTCGCTGCGCTGCAAGCCCTGGAAGCGGGTTATCAGGTCGCGTTGATGGCGCCCACCGAGATTCTTGCCGAGCAACACTTCATCACCTTCAAGCGCTGGCTCGAACCGCTGGGCATCGAAGTCGCATGGCTGGCCGGCAAGCTCAAGGGCAAAAACCGCGTCGCCGCGCTGGAACAAATCGCCAATGGCGCGCCGATGGTGGTCGGCACTCACGCCCTGTTTCAGGACGAAGTGCAGTTCAAGAACCTGGCGCTAGTGATCATCGACGAGCAACACCGCTTCGGCGTACAACAGCGCCTTGCCTTGCGGCAAAAAGGCGTCGGCGGGCGGATGTGCCCGCATCAATTGATCATGACCGCCACGCCGATCCCGCGCACACTGGCCATGAGCGCCTACGCCGACCTCGACACTTCGATCCTCGACGAATTGCCGCCCGGTCGAACCCCGGTCAACACCGTATTGATCACCGATACCCGCCGCGTCGAAGTCATCGAACGGGTGCGCAGCGCTTGTGCCGAAGGGCGTCAGGCCTACTGGGTGTGCACGCTGATCGAAGAATCCGAAGAGCTGACCTGCCAAGCCGCTGAAACCACCTACGAGGACCTGACTGCCGCGCTCGGTGAGCTGAAGGTCGGCTTGATTCACGGCCGCATGAAGCCGCTGGAAAAAGCCGCAGTGATGGCCGAGTTCAAGGCCGGCAACCTGCAACTGCTGGTGGCCACTACCGTTATCGAAGTCGGCGTGGACGTGCCCAACGCCAGCCTGATGATCATCGAAAACCCTGAGCGCCTGGGCCTTGCACAACTGCACCAATTGCGCGGCCGCGTGGGCCGAGGCAGCGCGGCCAGCCATTGTGTTTTGCTCTACCATCCGCCGCTGTCACAGATCGGGCGCCAGCGCCTGGGCATCATGCGCGAAACCAACGACGGCTTTGTCATCGCCGAAAAAGACCTCGAACTGCGCGGGCCTGGCGAAATGCTCGGCACGCGGCAGACGGGCCTGCTGCAATTCAAGGTCGCCGACCTGATGCGTGATGCCGACTTGCTACCCGCGGTGCGCGATGCCGCTCAAGCCCTGCTGGAACGCTGGCCCGACCATGTCAGCCCGCTCCTCGACCGCTGGCTGCGTCACGGGCAGCAATACGGCCAAGTGTGAGCACCGTCGCAGTTTCTATCAGCTCGTTCCTACAGAGCTGGTTATACTCCTGCAATTGTTTTGAACTGGATCCAGACCATGACCGACGCAGCCCTCGCTCCCGAACTTCCGCACGCACCGTCGGTTATACGGATGCTGCTAGGCAAGCTGGGCATTGCCTATGAAGAGGTCCTGGACCATCACGGCCTGAATCCGGCGCGCAAGGTGCAAGCCGTCCTGCTCGATGACGCCGTTGGCACGCTGATGGTGCTGTTTGCGCAAAATCAGTTGCTCGACCTCAATCGCCTTACCGAACTCACCGGTCGCCGCCTCACGGCCGTACCGACTGAGCGCCTGGAAAAAATGCTCGGCAAACACAGCCTGAGCCTGCTGCCAGGCCTGCCATCACTGACCACCTCGCCCTGCCTGTACGAAGAAAGCTTGCTGCGTGAACCGAGCCTGCTGGTCAATTCCGGCGAGCCGGGCGTGTTGCTGGAGATCTCCAGCGAAGCGTTCAAATCCATGCTCAGCAAAGCCAGCGCCGCCAACTTCGGCGAAGCGCTGACCAGCATCCGCCCGAACCTCGACCGCCCCGACGATGACCGCGAGGAAATCACCCAGGCCGTTCAAGCGTTCACCGCGCGACGCATCCAGCAACGCCTGGAAGCGACCATCGAAATTCCGCCACTGGCCGAAACCGCGCAGAAAATCATCAAGCTGCGCGTCGACCCCAACGCCACCATCGACGACATCACCGGCGTGGTCGAAACCGACCCGGCACTGGCCGCGCAAGTCGTGAGCTGGGCGGCATCGCCGTACTACGCCTCGCCGGGCAAGATTCGTTCGGTGGAAGACGCCATCGTCCGGGTACTGGGTTTCGATCTGGTGATCAACCTGGCGCTGGGCCTGGCCCTGGGCAAAACCCTGAGCCTGCCCAAAGACCACCCGCAACACACCACGCCGTACTGGCAGCAATCGATCTACACCGCCGCCGTCATCGAAGGCCTGACCCGCGCCATGCCACGCGCCCAGCGCCCGGAAGCCGGCCTGACCTACCTGGCCGGCCTGCTGCACAACTTCGGCTACCTGCTGCTGGCCCACGTGTTCCCGCCGCACTTTTCGCTGATCTGCCGCCACCTGGAGGTCAACCCGCACCTGTGCCACAGCTACATCGAACAACACCTGCTGGGCATCAGCCGTGAACAGATCGGCTCGTGGCTGATGCGCTATTGGGACATGCCCGAAGAACTGGCCACCGCGCTACGCTTCCAGCACGACCCGGCCTACGACGGCAACTACGCCGAGTACCCGAACCTGGTGTGCCTGGCAGTTCGCCTGCTGCGCAGCCGCGGCATCGGCTCCGGCCCCGACGAAGACATCCCCGAAGCCCTGCTCGAACGCCTCGGCCTGAGCCGCGACAAGGCCAACGACGTGGTCAGCAAAGTCCTCGAAGCCGAAGTGCTGCTGCGCGAACTCGCCTCGCAATTTTCCCAGCCTTAAAAGCTTCGCGGGCAAGCCACGCGCCCACAGGATTTGCGCAGTGCCTGTGGGAGCGACAGTCTTCACCGTTGCCCAATGGGTCGGACAGCATCTGCACTGATCGGACAGCCTCGCCAACTTCAGTCCGCTCCCCCCTGACGCCGCTTGCGGAACTCGGCGACCTTATGCCGGTTTCCGCACAGCGCCATGCTGCACCAGCGTCGTTTGTGCGACTTAGTGCGGTCGTAAAACATCAATGAACAGTCCGCGCTTTCGCATTTGCGCACGAGGCTGAAATCACCTTCGGCCAGCAGCTCGGCGGCGGTGTAGGCCAGGCGGCCAAGGCGTTGGTTAGTGGCGTCAGCCTGTCGGAAGCGATCGAGCAGCGGGACGCCCGCTTCCTCCCAGACCAGTTGCGGCACCGCTTGCAGCAGAAAGGTATTGAGTGCCGACGGGTCCGCCACGCGATTCTCCCGGCGAGCGGCGAGCAGGTCTTCGATGCAGTCGCGCAACGTGCGCAATCGGGCGAGCAATTGCCCGTCACCCACCACCATTTCATCCGCCGGTCCGAAGCCGATCTGCTCCAGCCACTGCGCCGCGTCGGCATCGCTGGTCAGCAGATCGCGGTGCTGACCGTCGACCATCATTTGTGTGTTCAACAGGTCCAGCGCCGGATGGTCGGCCAGTATCAGGGGTGTGGGCGGTTCGATGGGGGAGGCGGTCATGACAATGTCCGGTTGAGCCGATGCGCAGATTGTAACCTATAAAAATTATTTGACTAGTTACATGCCTTGTGCAGAATACATTCCGGTAACCGGTAAAATTCAATTTGACAAGTTACATGAGGGCTAAGCCATGACCGTGTCTCAACATATCCAGGTTGCCTACAAATCCGTCGAAGCCGATGGCGTCGAGGTTTTCTACCGAGAAGCGGGCGCTCCGGATGCACCAGTGCTGCTGCTGTTGCACGGATTCCCCAGCTCGTCGCACCAGTTCCGCGACCTGATCCCGCTGCTGGCGGACAAGTACCGGCTGATCGCGCCGGATCTGCCGGGATTCGGCTTCACCGAGGTTCCGGCGCAGCGCAATTACCGCTACACCTTCGATGCCATCGGCGAGACGATTCGCCAGTTTGTCGATGTGCTGGAACTCAATCGTTATGCGATGTACTTCTTCGACTACGGCGCGCCTACCGGCCTGCGCCTGGCACTGGCCTATCCGGAGCGGGTGAGCGCGATTGTTTCGCAGAACGGCAATGCCTATCTCGAAGGTCTGGGGGAGGCTTGGGCACCGATCCGCAAGTATTGGGCAGACCCATCGCCGACCAATCGGCAGGTGATCAACGATGCCATCCTGCATCTGGAAGGCACCCGCTGGCAGTACGTGGAAGGGGTGAGCAATCCGGATCTCATCGCCCCCGAGGCTTACTATCTGGACGCGCTGTTGCTGGAACGGCCGGGTAACAAAGACATTCAGTTGGACCTGTTCTACGACTACCAGAACAACCTGAAGCTGTATCCGGCGTTTCAACAGTTCTTCCGCGATACAAAGTTGCCGACGTTGGCGATCTGGGGCAAGGGCGACCCGTTCTTCATTCCGCCAGGGGCTGAGGCCTACACGCGCGACAATCCGAATGCGGTGGTGGAGTTGCTGGATACGGGTCACTTTGCGCTAGAGACCCATGTCAAACATATCGCTCAGCGAATTGTTGAAGTAGTGGGCAACCACATCAATTGAGATGTGCACTGTCGACGCGCACCGTGGTGGGCGTCGGCAGTGTCTGTTGTCCAATGCATGACTGTGGGATCAAACGAAACGTATTACAGTGAGCATATTAATTCGGCAGACCTGTAACAGCCGCCCCCTCTCACGATAGTCGGCTTCTGGCCGATATCAGTCTCTGGTCAACGGCGGCTTTGATCGTGCTCGCTTCATGTCCACGGCTCGCACTGATGCGAGCGATTGTTCAGTTCGAACACCGATGGATGGACCAGGCGCTCGGACTACCCTCACACATATTTCTCACTGGAGCTACCCGCAAGACCTCAAGACCTTGTGCCTTCAAGCCTTCGCCTTCTTCGGCTTCAAATACTTGGTCAACCCCTGAAACCAGATCACCAGCGCCGGGTTGCCCTTGATCTGGATCGACTTGTCCTGAATCCCTGTCATGAACGCCAACTGCTTGTTTTTCGCTTGCATCGTGGCGAAGCCGTAAGCGGCGTCTTTGAAGGCAATGGCGAAAGCAGGCTCGGCGTGCACACCCGATTGGCTGGTGATGCGCTGGTCCTTCACGCGGAAATGCCGCGCCACTTTCCCGTCCAGGGTCTGTAGTTGAAACACCAGTTCCTTGTCACCCAACTGCTGCTGAAACGCAGGGTTGGTTCGGCTGGCTTTGCCCATCAACAAACCCATCATCCACAGCAGAAAACGAAATTTCATGCGCAAGCCTCAAAAGAAAAAATGAACGGCTGGCGCAGTGTAGCGATTTCGGGTGATAACGCCACTATCGAGATGCGTTGGAAGAAGATCGCGCTGTTTTTGGCGTTGATGACTACCAAGTCATTGGCGGAACCCTTTGAAAAACTTTCCTCTCCACGCCGGTAAAAACGTTGAATCACGGGCACCAGCAAAGGCCTGACGCAGTGGGGACACCGAGAGAGGGCGCCGCGAAGGGTCGAGATCCAATGCTGTTTTCAGGGAGGTCCAACACTGTCTGGGCAGATGCCTGGTACTCAGAGGCTCGATTTTCAAACCCGCATCACGGGCTTGATTTGAAGGCACTCGACGCAAAGGGTGCTTGCCACATGCCAGTTCATAGATCACGCACGCCACCGAGTAGACGTCGGCGCTGACCGTCAGTGGTGAGCCATCCAGCAATTCCGGGGCAGCATAACCAAGGGTCCAGGCATGCAAGCAATGACGGCTCAGTTTTGGTAGACCGGGCAATACACCCTCCTCGGCCAACCCCAAACCGAAATCGAATAACCGAACGCCTTCCTCGCTGAGCATCACATTGCTCGGCTTGATATCACCGTGAAGCACGCCACGACTGTGGGCATGGGCTAATGCATCAAGCAATTGAAGCGCGATGCCTTGCAGCTCTGACCACGGCAATCCCAAGGGGCGCTCGCAAAGCAATTTATCAAGGGTCAGGCCACGCATCAGCTCCATCGTAATGAACGCCCTTCTGTGCCGGGTATCCACCTCGAAACTGAACAAACGGGGCACATTGGGGTGTTGCACACGCCGGGTCAGGGCAAACTCACTGAAAAGCAGGGCACTGGCGTCCAGGCAATCGGCATATTCATCGCTGAGCATTTTCAGCGCGACATGGGGCTCGGGATCACCGAACTGTTCCTGCAACAAATCCCGTGCGCGATACACCACCCCCATCCCGCCGGCACCGATCAGACGTTCGAGGTAATATCGCCCGCCCAGCATATTCTCCCCGACCTCGTTCATTGGCGAATAACCACGCCGGTCAGGTTGTCCCGTGCCGGACCGTCTAACACATGCTCGAACAAGTGCGCCAACGCGGCCCCCGGCGCGGGGCGGTCCAAGGCACGGCCCAAGGTTTCACTGCTCAAGCCTTGATACAAACCGTCACTGCACAACAAAAACGCATCGGCGGGATGCACCACAAACTCCAGCACATCAAGGGTCAGATGCTCGCTGGCGCCTACTGCACGCGTCAACGCGGTCGAGTGTGGTTGAACCAAGGCCTGTCGGTCGTCCATTTTCTGTTCGTCGATCAGTTGCTGCCGCAGCGAATGGTCCTTGGTCAACTGATACAGCCGTTGCTCGCGCCACAAGTAACAACGACTGTCACCGGCCCAGATACAGACGGCGCGGGTGCCCTCGATCAGCAACGCCACCACGGTGCTGCCGATGGTGTCGTCATGACGCCCGGCAATCACGGTCAACTCCTGACTCAAGCGACGATTGAGCCACAGCAGGCACTGACGTACTCCTTGGACCCGTTCCTCGAAATCGTTGCGCTCCGGCAATTCGGCGAGGCTGGCGACGATCAACTGGCTGGCAATGTCACCCCGCTGATACCCGCCCATTCCATCAGCGACGACCCACAAACCCTTGTCCGGATCATCCAGGAAAGCATCTTCATTGCGCGCTCGGGTTTTCCCGGGATCGGTGCGCGCAACACTGCGCCAGACGCCACTCTTCGACATCAGAGTTGCATCGGCATGCGGAAAGTACGGAGCACACCCATGTCGAACGGATTAGGTGCGCGCTGACTCATGAGCAGGTAGTTGGCGCGCAGCCCGCCCAGATCAGCTTTGAGTACCAACACATCACGACCGATCAGATACTCGGTCTGCATCAGGTCCAGCAGTCTGAACAACGACCAGGGTCCCGTGTTTTTCTCGATCCCTATCGGACGCCCGACCATTGTGTCGAGCACCAGGCTTGTACGTCCATCTTCGGCATCGACAGGCCATTTGAATGAGGCTGCGATGATCGGCCCATGTCGGTACTCCATGGTCTTGTCGCCAAACCTGAACTCGGCACGACTGATGACGGGATCCAGCGAGTAAGGTTCCAGCTTGAATCGTACTTGCGGTTCGGAAGGATCTTCGGCAAAAAAGCTCTGGCGGATCACGTGTGCAGAGGCCATCTGATCGAGATAAACCCGGGAGATAGGCAGTGATTGTCCATCAACGGTTTTAAGACGATAACTACCCGGCACGCCGCTCACAAATGGACGCATGTAATTGTCAAAAAAACTGTCGACAAGGCCCTGCGCCCTGAAGAACTCGCGAAAGTCGCTGAGCGCCACATCACTGGAGCTGTGGGCGCTGAATGGATATCGCTTGTTGATCGACTTGCCGTAGAAGTTGTACAGCTCAGTCTGATAACGCTGGTTGACGAATCGATAAGCGTCATTGAGCACCAGACGCCAAGTGTCTTCGGCAATCGTGTTGAACCAGGTCCCGATCGGACGCGGTAAACGACCGGATGCCGTTCGCAAAATGCTCAGCGCATCTCGCTGGCTACCCATGCGTGCCTTGGCCATTTCGTACGCCGCCTGGTCCGGAGTGCCGGCCCGAGCCAGACTCGCCAACTGCGTCTGTAGCTCATTGAGCGCGTGCAGTACCGCAGTCAATTCAGCACTCGGGCCGTTGTTGGCATCCAGCAAACGATGCAAGGGTTCGAAACGACGTTGCAACGCCTTTCTCGCCGTATCGGGCAAATCACCGACCAATGTCCCGGAAGCCTTCGGAACGTTGGCGGCAGCGAGTTTGCCCAAATTACCACTCGTAAGCTTTAGCGATGATGTCGCCGCTTCATCCAGGCTGTCGGCGATCGAAGGAATGCGCGTGTTCTCGCGAATTTGCACCAGCAGCTGCAGCACAGGGGAATTGGCAGACGTCATGCTGGCTAACTGTTCGGCAGCGCCCGCGGCGTCATCAATTGGTTTCAATGCGATCCGTCCGATGGCATCGCCCCAGACGTTGGCGTAATCACGAAAATACAATTGTTCCAGTTCGACCCTCAAGCGCCGCAGTTCCATGGCACTGACCTGCGAGCTCTCACCCAACACCCAGTTGTCGCGCAAAATATTCGTGACCAGCGCGCTACCTTGTACCGAAAAATACTGCTGATATCCGTTCAGGGTGTAGAACCCGGGGATCGTGGCATGGCTACCCGTCAACAGATCGCTTTGTGGTCCCAAATGTTGATCCAGGTGGTATTCGGGAAGCGTTCGAGCCTGATCACGAAGCGCCCGGTAAACCACGTTGGCCATGGATTCGCTGCGTAGTATTTGCCGCGCCTGAACGATCAATGAATCGTTAAGCGGGAAACTGAATGGTTGCTTCAGCAAGCGTTCGAGATGTCCTTCCAGGCGGCTTTGCACGGAGTTGTTTGCGGGGTACCGGCGGGACCAATCGCTGGCTATCCAATCTTTCAGCCATACCGTGTCACGGCGATCGTTGAGACTCAGCATCAGGTATGCACGCAAACTATTGAGCAAATGCTCACGGTCCACCGGGCGGCTGCGAATCTGATCTTCCAACAGCGACGCCACCGATGGCAGCAGGTGCGATTCCAGCTCACGCTCGTAGGCTTTCATGATCACTGGATTGGCAGCTTCGCCTTGATACAAACCACCACGCTCCAGGTATGAAACGTCGCTGGCGATTGGGAATACCCGAGACGCAGCATGAATGGCATCAAGGTTTTGCAGAACCGACAGCACGTTATCTTGAGGGGTCAACGCCGATCGCTGATGTGTCCAGGTTTGCACCAGTGTGCGTAGGCTTTCCAGTCGCTCATGGTTGGCCGAAAACCCGCCGGCCCACCACAAACCGAACAGGCTCAGCGCCGCGAGCGATGTCATGTACAGCGTTCGCTGCCTCCAACAAACAAGGTTTCGCTCACGTTTGTCCAGTTGTACAGAATCTGCCTCGGGAAAAATGACCTGGTTGAACAGAGGGTTGATGAACCGTGGATAACCAACGAGCGCAGCCGTTTCATCGTTCCTCACGCCACTGTACGCAAGCGGTTTTGCTGATCGAGTGGCGCTGGTGAAGTAGAAACCGCGAAATGTACTCTCGCCCTGACTGCGCAAAGCCATTTCAATGAACTGGCAAAGGCCCTCGCCGACCAATCCCAGTTGATGCGGGTAGTCGAGAATACGTCCTCGACAAAGAGGGTCGCGCTCCTGATGCATGCGCATGATCACTTGGCCATCGAGCCGATGCAGCAGCGCTTCGAACTCCAAACGTATTGCACTCGGATCAGCCGTGCCCGGATCTTTGCTCAAGCTCACACCCAGCACTTGATCACTTTCATCCCGAGTCAGCTGATCAAAGAACTCATCAAAGCCAGGCTGTTGGTCCGCCTTGCTCAATACCAGATAGACAGGCAGTTCGATATGCAGTGTTTGCTGCACCTCTTGCAAACGTGCACGCACATTACGCGCCAGCATCTGAAGAGCTTCGGAGTCATGAGCAAGGAGCATTTGCACCGGGAGAGTGACCAGAACACCATTGAGCGGGCGGGTCCGGCGGCGCTTGCGTAACAATCCCAGCAACGTGGCCCAACCGTCAGCATCAACGTCGACATCCGGCTGGGTGAGGTAACGTCCGGGCGTATCAATGAGTACGCCGCTTTCGGCGAAGTACCAGTCGCAAGGGCGTGCCTCCAGCGACTGATCAATCAATTTACGATCAAGTTGGTTGAAGGGAAACTCCAGCCCGGAAACATTCAACAGTGTGGTTTTGCCGCTGCCCTGAGGGCCGATCAGCAAGTACCACGGCAAATCGCGTCGCCCCCGCTCGCTGTGTTTGCGATAGAAACTCGATGTCTTGAGAATTTTACCCGCGTCCTTGAACCGCGCTCTCAGATCCCGGCGCTGTTCATCAATTCGCTGCTCGATCAGCGCACGATCCACGCCCTGCTCGCGCCCCTCGACTTGTTTTTGGACACCGCTGCGCCAGCTGACGTAAACCATGGTCAGCCCCCATACCAGAAACATCACACTGATACTCAGCAAGCGAGACGTCGGGCTTTCCCAGAATCTGAAATCATCTATCGCCAACAGTGGCCCGACATACCAGACCAGCAGTGCAGTCAACAGAACCGACAGCAGACTCCACACCCAGGTTTTGCGCAGAAAGGCGCCGGCTTTTGCGAACAAACTTGTCATCACTCGCGGCCCTTCCATGGTTGAAGCTGCGATCGAATCGCGGCCTGGTCAATTTGCTGGAGCGGTTGCAAAACGACAGCTCGCTGTTCACTCAAGACCCAGGCGAATCCCGAATACATCACCATCAGGCAAATCACGGTGATCAGCGCCATCATCCACCACGGCACGGTATGAATAAGTTTTTGCCGCTTGCCTTCATCGTTGCCGTCGCTGCGAGTTGCCCGTTCGTATGGAACATCTGCACGCAACAGGCGAATCTGCCGGAAAAGCGCATCACGAAGACTTTCAAGTTCCACAAGACCGCGCGCCTGAATTCGGTATTTACCCTCGAATCCCAGCGACAGGCACAGGTACATCAGTTCCAGCAACGACAGGTGCTTGACCGGGTTTTTCGACAATCGATCAAGCAGCTGGAAAAATTTTTCACCACCAGAGGTTTCATTGTGAAACCTGCTGAGAAGGTTCATTTGTGACCACTCGCTTTCCTTGCCCCATGCAGTCGTCACCACCGCCTCATCCACCACCGTGCAAAGCACATAACGTGCAGTTGAAACCTGGCTGCTTTCGACACCGGCACGCAATGCGCTGACCGCAAAGTGCTCCACTGCCGCGCTCAACCGCCGATTGAGGTTGGGCAGGTCTTCACCGTTAGCGCAATGCTTGAGCCGCACCACTTCCGAGAGCAGGCATGATGCCGACGCCACCAATGCGTTGCCGCTGACTTTGAAGGTGTCCTGCGGCGCCTGCCGAGCGGCGTAGATCATGCGGTCTTCGAGTTGCTCGAATTTCGGTGGAGCCGCCGAATCAGTCAGTGGCCCGTGTGCCGGGCCACGGCCGAGACGGTCGAGCAGGACAGTTTTGTCATCCTGGGCGTATTGCATGTCCTTGATCATGTCGCTCAATTCCTGATGGCCCAGAACTTCAATTCCAGCTCCGCGAATTCACCGCTGACGTGAAACGCGAACCCACCAGAGCGTTCGAGTTGTGCCTGGTCTTCGGAGCCGAGTTCAACAATGAAATAGGTTTTGTTCGCGTGAAAGGCGATCTGACGCGGTGCCACGGGCAAGGGTCTGATTTTGAAACCCGGCAAATGCAGATTGACCAATTGGCGGATGCTCTCAACCGTGCCGATCTTGAGGTGCGCGGGCAATCGATGGCGCAGCTCTTCACTGTCGCAGTCGGCACTGGCAGCCAACACGAACGAAGCCGAACCCGCTAATTGGGTGTCATGCAGAGGGCAAACAATGATCCCGTACTGACGCGCCTGCATCGGCAACTCGATGGCATGCTGCTCCAGCACCATCGACAGCACCTGACGGATCGCCTCCATCAGCCTGCGAAAACTCGCACCCTGGTCACTGTGTTCATAACGGATATCCGCTCGCGGACGCTTACTGTCGCTGGAAAAAGTCGCCAGCTCGCCCAGCAGGGTCAATAGCGTGCAATACAACTCCTGCGGATGAACATGTTGCAGACTGAGATAGTGACGCAACAACGGCTCAGTACGATTGATCAATTGCAGCATCATGAAATCGCCGACCTCCGCACCTCCCACTTTCCCATTCGAACGGATCCTTTCAGCAAGGGTGTCACCCCGGTGGCCGAGCATGCTGATCACCTCTTTCAAGCACGACAGCAAGTAGCTCGATGAGTGCATCTGGATGTATGTCGGTACGAAATCCGGATCGAGACTGATGACCCCGTCGGGCGTGGTGTCGAGGACCCGGCAGATTTTCAATCTCACAAAACCCTGATCGTCTTGCTGCTCGCCAAGCAGTAAGCGAAAGTCTGGGCGAGCGCATTTGACCTGGCTTGCACCACCGTCACCGGCATTGGAGTCTGCAACCTCACGCTCATACGCGACATATCGCGCCAACACATCCGTCTGCTCCTGACGGCGGGCTTCGATGTGGTTGCCGGTCACCAGAGGCAACGCCAGATAAATCGCTGTATTGCCGGTATTCACAGGAACATCCAGCACCAGCGGTTGAGTGCTGCCACCCACTTCAAAAAGGCTGCCATCCGGCAGGACTCCCGAGGCACGGTTGACCACCAGTTTGCCCATATTGAGAAACTGCGAATCAACTTCCAGGCTCAGGAACCCCCAGGTGAAACTTCCCAGTAACTGAGTGCGGGACTTTATTTGATGGTCCAGATATCGATCGTTGTGCTGGAAGTGCTGCGGACGCAGCAACATTCCCTCCTGCCATATGACTTTATGGAAGTTCATGCTCAATTGTCCGCCTGTACAAACGCTTCGTTGCTGCCATGAATGCCGGCCTGATCAAGAGTCAGGTCGATGTGGGTGACGCCTCCCGTTGTGATTGGCACGGTGTAGCGCCATCGGGTTTCCGATAAATCGCGGTAAGCGGCGAGAATGCCTACGTAACGGCTTTGCGATTGCACGCTGAGCTTGAGTTCATGATGTTCGCCGGGACGCAGTTGCAACTCTTCACTAGCCACCAGGTCCGGGGCCAGGGACTTCGCGGCTCGTTCATAGAGGCTGAAAAAGTCGGCACTCTCGAATGCAACCGGGTGCTTGAGCTCAAAAAGACGCACGACAATCGGTGAAGGACGACCGTTGATGTCCGGGTTCAGCTGGTCACTCGCGGACAGCTTCAGATTGATTTTCGACAACGAGGAATACGGTGATAGCGAAGCGCATGCGGTCAATAGCATGAGCGCGGTCAGCGCGGTCAGCGCCTTGATAAAAACAGTCGAACGCCGAAACATGTCTGTCATCCCTGAAGGTCGTTGTGGAGGGTAGAGATCAAACGAATCTGCTCTTCATAGGCTTGGGAAAAGTCACGGGCCAACAAACGTTCAGTCCATTCACCATCCTGAAGCAGCGCCTGGTGATAACGGCCATAGGCTTTCCAGCGACTGCCGGACGTTCCCAGCAATGACTTGCTTTCACGCTCGAAACGAAGCGTCAGTTGCTGCGGTGAAAAATGTTCTACGGCACCCTTGACCGCCGCGCGGCTGGCGGCGAGCAAAGCCACCTGGTGCGCCTGAAGGTCGCGGAAAGCGCGGGAGATGGCTTGATCTGCCGGTAACTGACCTGACTTGTTGGCCAGCAACATGCCCAACAGCTCTTCGGTATCGATCCCATACTTGAGCGGGTTTGAATGGATACCCTGCAATGTCGTCTGCGCCAGCCGAAGCTCGTTTTTCAGTTCGTTGCGGGTGCGCAGGCTTTGCTGTAAACCCCCAATGCTCTGCTTGAGCAATTGCGCGGCTCTCAAGGCCAACGCTTCGCGGGCGCCAGTCTCGAGACCGTCGAGCTCCACGCCCAGCGCAGTACCAAAACGCTTCCAGAAATCTTCAGTCAGGCGCTCGGCAGGTTTGTGAGTCGTTAGCGGTTCAGATGCCTGAGGGGCATCAACCAACTGCGGCACTCTCATGTTTTCCATGTCGATGCGTGCAAAGTCAGCACATTGCATCGGCTCCTGAAAAATCGTATCGAGAGCCGTGAAATCGTCCAAGTCGAAGGCAACACGTTGCTGCTGATCCACGGCACTCAACGGATCGAAATTGAGGAAGACTTCATCAGGAATGATGTTGGCTGTCGTTCGCGGCCTGCTGGCCTGGGTTTCAAATGCCGTGGACAAGTCATTGAGTCGCGCACGGATTTCGAAATCACCCAGCAGATACACGCTGCCGGTTTCGATAGGCATCGCTTTATCTTTGGGCAGTTGTGTACCGGTTGAGCAGTCCTGAATACCGTTGCTGCTGATATCGGTCAGGAAGAACGCATTGTCGCGGCAGCTGATCAATGCGTGTCGGCTGGAAAGGTGACGCTTGCGGTCCGGAATGATCCAGTCGCAATCCTCACCTCGGCCGATCATTCCGCCTGACGGGGTGAAGGTTTTCTGGCACAAATCTGTCGGTACGAACTGCTTGCTGCTCAGTATTTCGAGAACCAGCTCCATCTTGTTGATGCTCCTTGCAGTCACTGGCCGCGATGGGCCGCATGCGGATCACCCAAGGGGCGATAGGTGTTGTCGTTGAATTTGTAATTACCACCGCAACCAACCACGCCGCTTACAACGACGAAAGTCAGCAAGACGGCAGGCCAGTAGCGAACAGGCATGCGGAGTCTCCGAAGAACTGAAAAAGAAAGTGAGTGCAGGCAATCGAATCGGCAACCGTGACGGCGCGCTATCCATCGAGATCCCCAGCGCAAATGTTCAAGCGTCCCAGCCGGTACAGCAGCGTGCGGCGCGGCAACCCGAGTTCACGGGCGGTGCGCGTCTGATTACCGTGGTTTTTGCGCAGGCAATCGATCATCAGGTTGCGTTCGAATCGCGCCAGCCGTTCGCGCAGGTGCAGGCTTTTGTCTTCAGCATGCAGGTCCATGGGCAGGCAAAAATGCCCCGGCAACAATTCGCCGCCGTCACACAAGAGCAGGGCTCGCTCTACCATTGCTTTGAGCTCACGCACGTTGCCTGGAAAGGTATATGCAGCCAGATGGCCAAGCGCCGCATCGGACCAAAGCACCGCATCCCGTTGCAGGAGTGCACAAGCCTTGTCCGCGAAGTAACGAGCCAGGTCGAGAATGTCGCCTTCACGCTGGCGCAAAGCCGGCAACTCGATCGGAAACTGCGCGAGGCGGTAGTACAAGTCCTCGCGAAACTTGCCTTCGCTGACCAACAACGACAAATCCCGGTGCGTCGCCGCAACAATCCGCACATCGACTTTATGGGTGTCGTTGCAACCCAACGGTCGAATCTCTCCCTCCTGCAAAACCCGCAACAATTTGGCCTGCAGAGACAACGGCATGTCGCCGACTTCATCAAGAAACAAGGTGCCGCCGTTAGCCGCATCGAACAGGCCGGGACGATCCCGGTCGGCGCCGGTGAACGCACCTTTGCGATAGCCAAACAACTCACTCTCCAACAGGGTCTCGGCGAATGCCGCACAGTTCTGCACGATGAATGCCTGAGTGCGTCGAGGCCCAGCCGCGTGGATGGCTCGCGCGACTACTTCCTTGCCGGTACCGGTCTCACCCAGCAACAGTACGGTATAGGGGCTATGAACGACCTTGTTGATCAGGGAATAGGTGCGACGCATGGCGGGGCTTTTACCGATCAGTCCATAACCACTGGCATTCGGGATACTGACCGGCACAGGCCGCGTGTTGCCGCCAGGTTGGCGCAAGCGCTGCAACAGTTGTGTCTGGCGCAGTGCGAACGCTCCTAACTGACCAAGGGAGCCGGCGAATCCCTGCAGTTCGATCGATCGATGGCTGGCACACAGCACTAAACCCTCAACCGCTTTTCGTTGATTCAATAACGGCACACACAACAACGATTGCCAGGGTCTGGGCTGAAACGGCAGGAAATCCGTGTCATGCAGGCTGTCGCTCAATGAACCGAGACACACCACGCGGTTCTGGCGCAGCGCAAAGTGCAGCAATGCTCGATCACTGTAATCCGCCTGCAAACTCGAGCCGGCCCGGGGTTGCAGAATTCCGTCGAGGCACTCGCTGTTGAGCCCGAGGGCGTTGTGAGTCGGGTCCAGAAGGTATAACTGCGCCAACTCGCAACCACTCAGTTGCGTGACCCCGCGCAAGAAATCCCCCAGCAACTCGTCGCCATCTGCCGCCCGTGACAACCCGGAGAACTGCTCCACCAGGGCCTCGGCGTACACCAACGGCTGCTTCAGGTTCGCGAGCATCGCCCCCATTTCAGACAAACTCGCAGACAACACAGGCATCGGCATCCAGCGTCGCATGGACATGCCTGAGGGACTGTCCTGTAGCCATCGAATCGAGTACACGATCGGCTATTCGAGGCAGTACATGCAGATCCAACAGGTGGTCAATAAAGCGCGCACCGCTGTCGCTTTGAATACAGCGCTCGGCCAGGTGATCGACGAGGCTTTGTCCGTAGGTGAAACCCAGCTTGCGACGGTGCATGCGCTCGCCCAAACGGTCGAGTTTCATTTCAATCAACTCGCGCAGTACCGACCCGCCAACGGGGTAATAAGGCACGACACGCATGCGCGCCAACAATGCCGGTTTGAAATGCTGGCTGAGGATAGGCTCAATGGCTTGCTCCAACACTTGTGCGGCGGGCCGCCCGGCATCTTTGCAAAGCTCGCTGATCTGCTCACTGCCCAGATTCGAGGTCATCAGGATCAGCGTATTGCGAAAGTCGATTTCCCGTCCTTCACCATCGTTGACCACGCCTTTGTCGAATATCTGGTAGAACAGGTTGAGGACGTCTGGATCGGCTTTCTCGACCTCATCCAGCAATACAACCGAATACGGCTTCTGACGTACTGCTTCAGTGAGCATGCCGCCTTCACCGTAACCGACATAACCGGGGGGCGAACCGATCAGGCGCGAAACTGTGTGTTTTTCCTGAAATTCAGACATGTTGATGGTGGTGATAAAACGATCACCGCCATACATCAGGTCTGCGAGCGCCAACGCAGTTTCGGTTTTGCCGACACCACTCGGACCTACCAACAGAAACACACCTACCGGTGTGTCTGACCTGTGCAGCCCGGCAGCCGTTGCGCGCATTGCACGATCCAATGCCTCAATGGCGGGTTCCTGACCACGAATACGCTTGTGCAGGTCATTGGCAAAACCGGCGACCTTGGCATTGTGCTCTCGGGCCAGCTGCGTAAGAGGCACACCGGTCCAAGCACTCACCACTTCGGCTACCAGGCGCGGACACACTTCAAAACTCACCAGTCGTTCATTGCCCTGCGCTTCGATCAGAGCACGATGAGACTCAGTGAGAGCCGCCTCCAACGTCGCCACACATTGGATTTTATCGGCGTGCCGTTCGGAGCATTCGCCACCCTCGTCGATGCCAATCGCAGCCCGCGCCTGGAACAGTTGCCGGCGTAGATTCAACACAGATTCGGCCATGCCGACCTGCTTGAGCCATCGGGTCTGCAGCGCTGCTGTTTCCACTTCGAGATCGTGCAGGTGCGCTTCCAGAGCGTGCAAGGATTGATGATCGATCAACACACCCGCTTCGGCATCGCGGCGTAGCGCCTGGCGTTTTCGCTCACTTTCCGCCAGCTCGGCCTGCAACTGTTGCAGGCTTTGCGGGGCAGCGGCCAAGCTGATGCGGACTCGGGCGCATGCCGTGTCGAGAACGTCGATCGCCTTGTCTGGCAACTGCCTACCCGTAAGGTAACGAGCAGACAATTTCGCGGCCGCCACCACGGCATCATCGCGCAAATAGATTCCGTGGCTTTTTTCATACACAACGGCGAGGCCACGAAGAATCGTCACGGCTTCGCTGACGGTGGGCTCAAGCAATTGCACCGGCTGGAAACGGCGGGCCAGTGCAGGATCTTTTTCGAAGTATTTTTTGTACTCGGTCCAAGTGGTTGCCGCGATGGTTCGCAATTCGCCCCGGGCCAGCGCCGGCTTCAGCAGATTGGCCGCATCGGAGCCACCGGCAGTGCCGCCAGCGCCGATCAGGGTATGCGCCTCGTCGATAAACAGAATGATTGGTCTGGGCGATCCCCTGACCTCATCGATCACACCTTTGAGGCGCCGCTCGAACTCACCTTTTACGCTTGCACCGGCTTGCAACAAGCCCATGTCCAGCGACATCAGCTCGACACCGCGCAACTCCGGCGGTACGTCACCGGCAACGATTCGCAAGGCCAGACCTTCAACGACAGCCGTTTTACCGACGCCCGCGTCACCCACCACAATCGGGTTGTTTTTACGGCGGCGGGCGAGGATGTCGATCATCTGGCGGATCGCATCGTCGCGACACAAAACCGGGTCCAGATCGTTGTCACGGGCCTGCTGAGTCAGGTTATGGGTAAATCGCTCCAACAGTGACTCACCGCCCTTGGCTATGTGATTGGTGGCGTGCTGCGGTTGCTCCGACAACGCACACTCCCTCAGCCGCTCGGCGTTCAGCCTGGCGAGCAAAAGTTGATAACGACTGCCGGCGTAACGCATTGGATTACGTAGCAGTGCGAGAATCAGCGCGGCCTGGTCTATCTGGCTGCGCCCCAATTCGAGATTCGCCACCAGCAAAGCATCCTGCAGCCATTGCACCAGCTCTGGAGCGAACACCGGGTTGCGTGAAGCGCTATGCTCGGCCGGCAAATGCAAAGCCCTGATCAGCTCCCCCGCATCGACTTCAGCGTCTTGCAATGCACGGCCGAGCAAACCTTGCGGACGCTCCAGCAAGGCCAGAAGCAAGTCCTCGATGAGCACTTTGCCGGCGCCACGTCCGACGCAACGTTCGGCAGCGCTTTCCAGATCACGGCGGCTTTGGGCGTCCAGCGCCTGAATGAGTTGTTGCAGGTCCACGTTGATCATCAGTCACGTCCTTAATGAATGTTGCTGCCCAGGGTCACAAGACCGTCGGCGTGCTCACGCCCTACCCAACTGGTCCACCCCAGGCGGCAGGCGCTCCGCTCGCCTATGCGAAATTCGTGGATCTCTTCCTGGCGCAGCAGCAGGCGAATGTCGTAGTCGAGCGGATCTCGCAGGGTGAACCGAACCAGTGCACACAGGGGTTGATAGCCGAAACCGACCGGCAGAAATTCATGAAAGCGTTGCCAGTCGAGCTCACGGATATGAATCCGAAACTTGCCGCTGCGATCACGAACGTATTCGCCCAGTACCAGATCCTCGCCCAGCGTGCTGTTGGCACGACCAAGGCGATTGCGTTGCTCATGCAGAATGTCGACGCGACGCTCAACGCATTGCTCGATGAAAATCTCGGCGTGCTTGAAGTAATAACGCAGCACGGATTCGATCAGGGCTGCCGAGTGGGCACGCAAACTGAGGAGCCCGAGGTAGGGCAAAAGACGTTTCCAGTTCAGCTCGCCAGCCTTGCGGATTTCAGCTCCACCCAGACCGATCAGAGCAAACAGTTGCGCCGAAAAAGGGTCGATGGCGCCGCTCTTGAAGCCGGCGCGATACCGGTATTTGCGCCATATCGGCAACATCAATCGCTGCAGCCGATGGTGAAAGAGATCGAGGAAGCTGCGAGTCGCGTTACCGTCTTCGCTGTCACCCAAGGCCTGCTCGACATAGAACGCAGGCAGGGGTGAACCGGAGCCTGTCAGGCTGATCAGGTTGAAACGCAATCGCGCTCGCAACTGCCCGTGCTCCTGAAAAAACTCCACGCGGTCGACGTCACTGCCCGGGAAACCCAAGCTTGGATTGGCCTGGAACTCCAACTGCTCGTACAGTTCTTCTTCGCTCATGCAGGGGTGCGCCTCGCGCAGCCGATCCATGACGGCCAGCACCGCCTGGAACAGCGAATACTCGCGTATGACTTGACTCAGCCTGCTCAAAGGAGAGGCTGCAGACCCATGCGGGGTAGCCATTGGTACACCTCTCCCTGTGTGCTGATGACCCGCAGCTCGTGATACGAATTGAGGCTGGCATAAAGCGCAAAAAACTCATTGAGGACCGAGGCGAACACAAACAGATCGCCTTCGCCGATATACCCTTGCGGATCAATGGTCAGCTCCGTTCGCAAACCCCGAACCGGTAATCCTCGGTGCAATCTGTCGACGTGCTGATGCTTGATCGACTTCAGCCCACCGAGCAGTCGCTTGCTGATTTTTTCAGCGTGCTGGTCGTAGTAGCGGGGCAAGTCATACGTTTGGAGAATCACTTTCAGTGCATTGACGTCCGCCAGGGACAGGTAGTTGAGCGACATGTTGCTGATCAACTTCCAGAGAAAGTCCCGATTGAGCGGTGGCGCAAAACACGCGGTGACCGGTGTGATGTTGCGAAAGCTCAAACACTCAGGTGTCCGTTCGCAGGCTTGATTGATGTCACCGAGCTTGAGTTTGCGCGCAAGGTTCTGGTTGGTGCAGACCAGCTCAATCGAAAGGGTTTCCTGCACGTCGGCAGGGTGCGTGCCGAAGCTTAAGTAAGTGTCGAGGCCGTCGTGCACCAAGGACGGCCGCTGGCGCACGCTGTAATGCGGCCGCCGGGTCGGCACATCGAAGCTGGGATCATGCTCGAACGATTCGAACGGCACATACTGGCGATAACCCAATCCACCCGGCCGCCAGCCGGTAACGGTTTCCACTGAGTACACACCGCAGCTTTGCTGGTTATACCGGGCAGGCAAAAGCAGGTATTCATCCTGTTTGCCGTCGAGTCGTACCGGCATCGCATCGTGTTTGAACAAATTTACGATGGGTGTGCAGTGAAGCTTCACGTTATCAAGGGTCGGACGCAGTCGTTGCAGTGCGCTTTTGCGAATATCGAAGCGCAACTCCAAACCTCGCACTTGCTTGATGCTTTCTTCAGGCAAGGTCTTGAGCAGGTCGAGACCATTGATATCGACGAACAGGAATTTATCCTGAAAAGCGAAATACTCCTGCAGGTAGCGATAACCGCGGAAGGTATTCAGCGGATATGGCATCAACGCTTCGCCTTCGGCAAAACCCACCGGTTGCACACACTCATCTGCTAGCTGCAATGTCATTGGCAGATCATTGGCCCCGACAAGCGGCTCACCCGTCCCATCCAGCGGAATCAACTCGACACCTTGCAGATTCCGCAAAAGGCTCAGATACAGCATTTGGCTGATGTAACGTTCGCCAGCAAAGTGCAGGCGCAAGCGGCGCAACTGCAACTCGCCCAGATGACCGTCAGCCGTCAATTGCAGCCGCAGGCTCAACAGCGAACCATCACCCTTGACGGAGTGGCTCAACCCAACGAGATCCAGCGCTGTCACTTCGGTGGCATAGCACGTGCGAAAACGGCAACGCACGTCTTCGATCGGTACGCTCTCCACTGGCGTGTCGCGCGCAACCGTCAACGCAGGCTCCGAACGTGCCAGGGGACTGAATTGCAACATGCTGAAGGCCGGAACCGGCCGCATGTAATTGGGCCATAGCAGTTGCATCAACGAATGGCTGAGCTCAGGCAATTCGTCGTCGAGCTTTTGTCGCAAACGTCCGGTCAGAAAGGCAAAACCTTCCAGCAAACGCTCCACATCAGGGTCTTGCCCGGTCTGCCCCAGGTAAGAAGACAATGCCGGATTGCGCTCGGCAAATCGACGACCCAACTGGCGAAGCGCGGTGAGTTCACTTTGGTAGTAGTGATTAAATGACATGGCGAGCTCCAGATATCATTGGCTCACCATGACCTGACCATTGCCATCCAAGCGAGCGAGAAAACTGACCTGACGCTTGAAACCATCGACCTCCAGCAAGCCTTCAATACAGAAGCCCAAACGAAGCAGATCGTGTTGCTGTAATTGAGAGTACACACGCACATTGCTCAATCGCGGCTCGTAGGCTTCGATAAATCGTTCGATGTGCAAACGGGCGCGATTCAAGGAGTCGTGCAGGCTCAGGCGCATGTCATTGAGATCCGGTAATCCGTAATCTGCCAGCGTCTGCACACTGCCTGCACGGGTGCTGAGCATCTTGGCCAGATGAGCAGCCACGGACGCCATGGCAGAGTTTTCCAGACTCCATCCATCACGTTTGGCTGCATCGCCATTCAGGCGTTCGAAGAGGCTGCCGTATCCGGCCATGGGTCAGTTCCGCCTACTCTTTGTCCAGTTTGCCAACCAGAGAAAGGGTGAAGTCGGCCCCCATGTACTTGAAGTGCGGGCGCACGTTGAGGCTGACGCGGTACCAACCGGGCTCGCCATCCACATCGCTGACAGTGACTTGAGCCGCCCGCAGTGGTCGCCGGCCGCGCACTTCGGCACTCGGGTTTTCCTGATCGGCTACGTACTGGCGAATCCACTTGTTGAGTTCCAGCTCGAGGTCGGTCCGCTCTTTCCACGATCCCAGTTGCTCGCGCTGGAGAACCTTCAGATAGTGGGCCAGCCGATTGACGATCATCATGTAGGGCAGTTGCGTGCCGAGTTTGTAGTTCAGTTCGGCAACCTTGCCTTCGGCGCTGATGCCGAAGTGCTTGGGCTTCTGTACGGAACTGGCGGAGAAAAAAGCGGCGTTATCACTGCCCTTGCGCATTGTCAGGGCGATGAAGCCTTCCTCGGCCAGCTCGAATTCACGACGGTCGGACACCAGCACTTCGGTTGGAATCTTGGTTTCGATTTCGCCCATGCTTTCGAAGTGATGCAACGGTAGATCTTCAACCGCACCGCCGCTCTGTGGACCGACGATGTTCGGACACCAGCGAAACTTCGCAAAGCTATCAGTCAACCGGGTGCCAAATGCGAATGCCGTATTACCCCATAGATAGTGCTCATGACTGTTGGCGACAGTTTCTTTGTAGACGAACGATTTGACCGGATTTTCTTCCGGGTCGTAGGGGTTGCGCAGCAGGAAGCGCGGCACGGTCAGGCCAATGTAGCGGGCGTCCTCTGACTGGCGGAAGCTTTGCCATTTGGCGAATTGCGGGCCTTCGAAATGATCCTTGAGGTCTTTCAGGTCCGGCAGGCCGGTAAAGCTGTCCAGACCAAAAAACTCCGGACCGGCCGCGGCAATGAATGGCGTATGGGACATGCAGGCAACGCTGGCCACGTATTGCATCAACTTCACATCCGGTGAACTGGGGGACATGAAGTAATTGGCGATGATTGCGCCGACGGGCTGGCCACCGAACTGACCATATTCCGCGGTGTAGATGTGCTTGTAGAGGCCGGCTTGCATCACTTCCGGTGAATCTTCGAAATCGTCCAGCAAGTCGGCTTTGGACACGTTGAGGATCTCGATCTTGATGTTCTCGCGGAAGTTGGTGCGATCAACCAACAACTGCAAACCACGCCAGCAAGACTCCAAAGACTGGAAGTCCGGGTGGTGAAGAATTTCATCCATCTGCTGGCCAAGCCTGGCATCGATCTCGGCAATCATTCGGTCGACCAAGGCCTTTTTTACCGGTTCACCGCTGTTCTTCGGCTTGAGTAACTCCTCTATAAAAGCCGACACGCCGCGCTTGGCAATGTCATAGGCCTCATCGTCCGGGGTCAGGCGGGTTTGGGCAATGATGCTGTCGAGCAGACTGTTTTCACGGCTCTCGGTGTTTTGCTGTTGTGCTGCATGGGTACTCATGTGGCTTCCTTGGCGGCAGTGAGATCAGGCTCGCTCGGTTGTGGCATCCAGTCCCAGCTCGGCCAATACGCGGCTGCGGGATTCGTCGTTGGCAAGCACACCTTCGATGGCTTTACGGAAAGCAGGCGCGTTACCCAGCGGGCCTTTGAGGGCCACCAGCGCGTTACGCAGTTCCATCAGTTTTTTCAGTTCCGGGACTTGTTCGACCAGGCTGGCCGGATTGAAGTCTTTCATCGAGCCGATGCGCAGACCCACGGCCAACTCTTCAGTACCGTCGTCCTGAAGCCGGTTCGGCACGCTCAAGGTGACCTGAAGCTCTTGCTTTGCGAGCACCTCATCGAAGGTCATCTTGTCGATGCTTATCGGTTTGCGGTCTTCAACTTTTCGTTCGTCCTTACGCTGGGTGTAGTCACCGATCGCCACCAGTTTGAGCGGCAATTCGATTTCTTCCTGAGCGCCCCCTATGGCGGGCTTGAACGTTACGTTGATGCGTTCTTTTGGGGCTACCGAGCCTTCTTTGGCCATGGCTATTCTCCTTGCGGTTTTGGCCCGGAGGCCTAGTCGAGTGCCACTTCAAGATCGAGGTGGCACAACCTGCGATAAATCTCTTCCTTGCATTCGCGCACCGCATGATTCTGCGGCAACAACTCGCAGCAGCTGTGCAGCAACTGCAACACTTGCAGCGCAAGTGCCGGCTCCCAGGTTTGCAGGCCTGCATCGCGTAATGTCTGGTCGAGGTTTTCAAGTTGGGTCTTGGCCAGTTCGTATTTCCTGGCCTTGAAGCACAGCTGCGCGAGGGTGAACTGCCAGAAAAACCGAACGCGTCCACCTTGGGCGCTTTGCATGTGCTGCTTGAGGATTTGCACCGCCGTCTTGAGGCCGTCCTTGTGCAGGATTGGCAAGACGTCTTCCAGCGCCAGTTCCCAGGCAGGCTGGGTGTCGACGACTTCGGCCTTGCGCGGCGCGCTGGGGTTTTGCAAATGCGGCATCACGAAGGCGCTGATCCAGGCGCGGGTGGCAGGATTGGCGAACGGTGCGCCGTCATGGAAACGCAATTCGATAATGGCTGGCAGGCGCTGAATCAACAGCGCGAAATGAATTTCCACTTCGCGCATGGCCATTTCTGCATTAAGGCCTTGGAGGCATTCCCACACCATTCGCTGACCGTCGAACCAGAACGGTGCCTTCGCCAGGCTTGCCTCCAAACCGACCAGCAGGTCGGCGTACTTCGCTTGGTCGTGATGGTCTTGAAAGGTTTTTAGCTTGTCGGCCGGCAAGCCACGCAAAACGGTGATTTGTTCAGCGTTACGCTCGGGCAAGGTTTCAATGGGCAGCCAAAGCAGCGTGCGATTGAGGCGCAGCGCGCGCAGGTCAGTGGCATTTTGCTTGAGCCACCAAGCGCACAAAGGGAGGGCGTTTTCTTGCTGGGCACGCAAGGCCTTGTGGGCTTCTTTCTCGTTATCGATCGGTGCGCCGGGGGTGAACAGCTGTGTGGCGGCCTGCTTGACCTGGGCCATCGCGGCGCTCACTACACCAGGTTCCGGTTGATTGTCGGCGGCACGCTGGACCCTGTTTTTCAAGCGACGGGAGATCGGCAACAGTAACGGGGCTTCGTCGCCCAGCTGCTCGGTGCAAGCAGCGTCGAGGCCTTCCAGATGCTCCACCAGACGGCGGAACAGCGGAAGTTGCTCCTTGATCGCGATGTTTTCGTTCAACACCTGCTCAAGACGCGGCACCAACCAATTGATGGCAGCGCAGCGGGTGCGGGATTTTTGCGGGTAAATCTCGGCCCAGTGGTTTTCACACAAGTGATGCAGTAAACCGAGACCGGCCAACAGACCCGGGAAGGATTCACCCTGGTAGAGCGCCCAGGTCAGCCAAGCACCAACGCGCAAATCCTTGGAATGGCTGCGAAGCACGTTCTCGCTGGTTTCGCGGATCATCAGCCAGTCGATCTGACCGCTTTCATGCATGGATTGGGCTTTACCCAACTCACTTTCCAATGCCTCGTATTCACTTGAATAACGGGCATCATCGCCTGCGAATTTCTCTGCGAACACTGGCGACCTGGCAAGATCAAGGTAATGCGCCGAAAGCTTGCTGGAATAGGTCATATGAACTTACAACTTGCGTGCACAAGTTTTATTTCAACCTGATGCCGATCTACAGCTGGAATTCTGGGCAAAGGTCTCGACTCCGTGTTGAGCAAACGCGCTTCCGTTCAAGGGTCGAGAACTTACTTTGTTGACGTAGAACATGTCTGTAGGAGGATTCGCCACTTAGGTGCGACTGATCCTTCAGTCATGTAAGACAGGCAAGAGCGCCATTGTCTGCGGTTACGCCGTCGACCAGTTTGTGCATCCAGACACCGCTTGGTAACTTGATGACCTGTTAACTAATCAAGCAATTAACAACCCCGATTGGTGTGTTCTTCACCTTCGGGGTTTTTCTCGTTTCGGCGCCCGGCACACAGTTGGGAGCACAAAACCCAACACAGTTAACTTCCCTGTTTCCGCAACGCGTGTAGGACGCGTCCGATTTGATCTTTTGGGTCATGCGGTCCACCTGTGCCTCGGTACTTTGCACAAGTACAACTTGATGAGTCATCCAAGGAGCGAATTGTCAGGGAGACAATTGATGTTTTTATGGCACATGGTGCCTACGTGGCACGAGATAGAAAACCGAATCACTCGAGAGATGGGTTACCAGGGAGGCGCCCGGTATCGCACTCACTTTAACGAACCCGCTCCCTCCCTCTCGCTCAATATCCGTCGGATCAACAGCGTCAGGTCTGCCTTCATTGAGGCTGAGTGGGAAGCGGCTCGCTTATTGAGACAACGCTTCGCTGACATCGATATCGCCAGCGTTCTTAACGAGCTGATCGAAGTCGTCGCTCAAATGGCGATGATCGTTGCCGGCAGTGTATTGATCGGCGGAGCCATCGGCGCAGGGACCGGCGCGTTTCTCGGCGGTGTGGGCGCCATCCCGATGGGCGCGGCTGGCGCTGCGATGGGCTTGCAAGTCAGCACGTGGATATTGGGCATACTGGGCCTGACGTCCATTGCCGAGTTCTTCACCGAAGGTCTGCCACGCATTGGCGACTATTACTGGCGTGGCATCCACATCGCGTGGAACGGCCCACGCAGTGAGGGAGGTTTAGACCCGTTCAGGTCGGATGATTCATCTGCCCGATACAGCGCCACCCAAGAGATTGCACGTGGCCATGTGGAGGTTGTCGTCCTGCTGCTGGGCGCCATCGTGGCTTACATCACCCGTGGTCGAGGCAATGCGGGCGTCCTCGCCCAGGAAATGCGAGCCAGCCCCAAAGGCGCTCGACTAGGCGAATGGATGCTCAAGCACGAAGACGCCCTGAAAAAACGCCCAGACCTGCAAACCTCAGCACCGCACCGGGGCGCGCTCAGCCATCAGGACCCTGCGCCACCAGCAAATCACCCACCGAACAAAGACAAAAACCCGCCCCGTGACAAGCCGAACGCGATGCCGCTTCATAAAGTCGAATGCTTCAAAGCGGACAAGCTGCCAGCGTCTAAAATCGGAGAATTCGAACGGCAGTTGAAGGGCCAGGAAGACGGGCTGAATCGGCTGACGGTTGATGAGTATTTGGAGAATATTGCTAATCCGGTGAAGCGGAGTCGTGAAGCTGCCAGACAAGCTCGAAAAGAATTACAAGACACTTTGCAAGAGCGTTTTCTGAAGGAAAACTTGCGAACGATGAGCTTCACGGCTGCAAGAGAAGAGAGCGTGAAAAAAGCCAAGGAAACAATGTCAAACCTTGCAGGACTGCATAACCCCGATCTGAGCGCAGGTGGCAAAGATATCATTGCTGACTTCGGTGATCGGCGAGTTAACTCCAGCATAGGCCCTCAGTGGAGACCGAAAATTTTGAATTTGAAAAAGGCCGCCGAGGCAGTGCCCGCGACGCTACGCGGCCAGACGTTTCTAAATGTCAAACTTCATAAATGTTAAGGAGAGCTCGACAATGGATGAGGTATTTTCGATTTTTCTGGAGACATTTGGTGCACCTGTTGATCGACAGGAAGTACCGGCGTCTAGTATCGAACGTTACAAAGGCAAGCTGCCTAATCAGCTGCTTGAATACTGGGCGGAACACGGTTGGTGCGGTTATGGCGATGGAATTTTCTGGATCGTTAATCCACAAGAATACGACAGTGTGGTGGCATCTTGGATTGAAGGGACTCGTTTTGAAGAGATTGACACATACCATCTGATTGCTCGTAGCGCCTTTGGCGACTTGTACCTCTGGGGCGAGAAAACGGGATTTTCGCTTAAGATAACCAGCGTGCTTTCTCGAGTGGTTGTTAAAAACCTCGAAATCAATAATGACGATATGGACAGAGAACTGCAGGCTTTTCTGCTTTCCAGAAATGTGGACTCCAACGATTATGGTGACCTGTTCAAACCAGCAAAGAAAAAGCTCGGCACCCTTCGTCACGACGAAATGTACGGCTTCGTTCCAGCCCTGATGTTCGGCGGCCCGGACACCCTCGATCATCTTGAGAAAGTGAAGGCGGTGGAACACCTCACCCTGCTCTCCCAAATCGCCGAACTTCAGCCTTACAGTTTTTCGGATCTATAGGCTCCGGGGCTCGACTAGGAGTCGTTTTGATCGTTCCTACGCTCTGCGTGGGAATGCCGCCATGGATGCTCTGCGTCCACCTGTGACGCGGAG
>NZ_RCOE01000138.1:0-4656 GCF_004321495.1 Pseudomonas sp. Sample_10 | reverse complement strand
ACACCGGCAAACGGTGCGCCGAGGGCGAAGAACGTCATGGCCACGGCGATCAGCGAAATGATCAGGTAGAGCAGGGCGTGCACAGGGTTGGTGTTGGTGATCACGCGGAGCGTGGACACCACAGCGATACCCGATGCGAAATAGAAAGCGAATTCCATCTTTCTTCCTTAAGGCAGCAAGCTCTTCACGTTGATCGGTTCGGCTTCATTCTGCGCGGAGCCTTTCGGCTTCCCGGCAATCGCCATACCTGCAACACGATAGAAGTTGTAATCAGGGTTTTTGCCGGGGCCGGAGATCAGCAGATCTTCTTTCTCGTAAACCAGGTCCTGACGTTTGAACTCGGCCATTTCGAAATCCGGCGTGAGCTGGATCGCGGTGGTCGGGCAGGCTTCCTCGCAGAGGCCGCAGAAAATGCAGCGCGAGAAGTTGATGCGGAAGAAGTCCGGGTACCAGCGACCGTCTTCGGTTTCAGCTTTCTGCAGCGAGATGCAACCCACCGGGCACGCCACGGCGCACAGGTTGCAAGCTACGCAACGCTCTTCGCCGTCGGGGTCGCGGGTCAGGACGATACGGCCACGGTAGCGCGGCGGCAGGTAGACCGGTTCTTCCGGGTACTGCAGCGTGTCGCGCTTGCGAAAGGCGTGGCCGAAGATCATCACCAGGCTGCGAAGCTGGGTGTAGAGGCCATGCACGATGTCAAATATGTACTTCATGATTCTCTATCCTCACTGAGCCGCGACGGCGGGCGTGTTGAGCAACACGATCGCAGCGGTCACCAGCATGTTGACGAGGGTCAGCGGCAAGCAGAACTTCCAGCTGAAATCCATCACTTGGTCATACCGTGGGCGCGGAATCGAAGCGCGCAACAGGATGAAGATCATGATGAAGAACGCGGTTTTCAGTGCAAACCAGATGAACGGGATCTGCGGCAGAATGCCGAACGGACCGTGCCAGCCACCGAAGAACAGGGTCACCAGCAGCGCCGAGATCAGCACGATGCCGATGTACTCGCCGACGAAGAACATGCCCCATTTCATGCCGGCGTATTCAATGTGGTAACCGTCGGCCAGTTCCTGCTCCGCTTCCGGCTGGTCGAACGGGTGACGGTGAGTCACGGCCACGCCAGCGATGAAGAAGGTCAGGAAACCGAAGATCTGCGGAATGATGAACCACAGGTTCTGCGCCTGGTATTCAACGATGTCGCGCATGTTGAACGAGCCGACCTGGATCACGATACCCATCAGCGACAGGCCCATGAACACTTCGTACGACACGGTCTGGGCCGAGGCACGCAAGCTGCCCAACAGGGCGAACTTGTTGTTGCTCGACCAGCCGGCGAACAGCACCGCGTAGACCGACAGGCCAGCCATGGCGAAGAAGAACAGGATGCCGATGTTGATGTCCGCCACGCCCCAGGTCGGGGTGATCGGGATGATCGCGAAGGCAATCAGCAGGGCGCTCATGGCGACTACCGGTGCCAGGGTGAAGATCATCTTGTCGGCGAATGGAGGCGTCCAGTCTTCCTTGAAGAACATCTTGATCATGTCGGCGGCGATCTGGAACGCGCCGAACGGACCGACGCGGTTCGGACCGTAACGGTCCTGCCAGAGGGCGAGCAAGCGACGCTCGACCCAGCTCAGCAGTGCACCGCAGACCACCACGGCAAGCAGAATCACCACGGCCTTGAGGACCGCGATGATCACGTCGATCACTTCAGGAGTGAACAAGGTCATTGCGCTGCCTCCTGCAGACCGTCAACGGATTTGCCAAAGATCGCTGGCGGAATGCCGGCGATGCCCGCAGGCAATGCAACCAGACCAGCGCCCAGCTCTTCATTGATGCGCAGCGGCAGACGCAAGGTCTGGCCCGCCACGTTCAGGCTCAGCATGGCACCGTCGTTGACACCCAGGCGGTCGGCTTCGGACTTGGCCAGTGCAACGTAGGCTGCTGGAATACGTTCCTGAACCGGCGCGGCTTTCGAAGAGTTTTCTTCGCTGCCGAACAAGTGGAAGAACGGGACAACCTGCCAGGTACCCTGGGCCGGGTTGAACGCGCGCGGAACACTGGCGAACCAGTTCAGCGAATCACCGGTGCTTTCGATCAGGCGGGTGCCCGGGTCGCCAGCGCGGATGTGACCACCGACTTCGTCCTGGAACTTGTTCCAGGCCTGCGGCGAGTTCCAGCCCGGAGACCAGGCGAACGGCACTTGCTGACGCGGTTCGGCGGAGCCCGAGTAACCTTCCATCGAGAAGGCGAATGCGGTGTCCTTGTCCTGCGGGGTACGCGGTTCGTGCACGCTGATGTCGGCGCGCATGGCGGTACGACCGGAGTAGCGCAGCGGTTCACGGGCCAGTTTCATGCCCTTGATGCGGAACGCGGCGGACGGTGCGGCATCGACGATGCGGTTCAGGATCGAAGTGCTGGAAGCGACAGCGGCGGTGACGTGGTCCAGTTGGGTCCAGTCGATCGGCTGGTTCAGCAGGGTCGCGCGCAGGGCATGCAGCCAGCGCCAGCCTTCGTGAACCAGGATGCTCGCGTCCATGTACTTCGGATCGAAGACCTGGAAGAAGCGCTGGGCGCGGCCTTCCTGGCTGACCAGGGTACCGTCGCCTTCAGCGAAGCTGGCGGCTGGCAGCACCAGGTGCGCGCGATCGCTGGTGGCGGTCTTCTGATGGTCGGCAACGATGACCACTTTCGCGGCAGTCAGCGCGGCATCGACACGGGCCTTGTCGGTACGGGTGTACAGATCGTTTTCCAGCACGACGATGGCGTCGGCCTTGCCATCGATCACCGCTTGCAGCGCGGAGTCGACCGATTCACCACCGAGCATGGCCAGGCCGAGGCTGTTGGCTTCAGGCACGATCAGGCTGATGGAACCGTTCTTCTCACGCAGCTTCAAGGCCTTGGCGATGTTCGCGGCGGCTTCGATCAGGGCTTTGGAGCCCAGGGAAGTACCGGCGATGATCAGCGGGCGCTTGGCAGCGAGCAGGGCATCGGCGATGCGTTGGGCCAGTTCGAGCGCTTCAGCGTCCAGGCCTTCAACGGCTGGAGCGCTGGCGTCAAGGGCGTGAGCCACGGCGAAACCGATACGGGCCAGGTCATCCGGGGCGGCGTGAACGCACTCTTCGGCGATGTCGTCGAGCTTGGTTTCAGCCAGGCTGGCGATGAACAGCGGGTTCAGCGCGTGCTGGCCGATGTTCTTCACGGCGGCGTCGAGCCAAGGCTGAACGCGCATGGCGTCGGCCATGTCTTCGGCCTTGCCTTTGACCGACTGACGCAGCGAAAGCGCAACACGGGCGGCAGTCTGGGTCAGGTCTTCACCGAGGACGAAAATCGCATCGTGGTCTTCGATGTCACGCATGTTCGGCACTGGCAACGGACTGTCTTTCAGCACTTGCAGGACCAGACGGATGCGCTCCAGTTCGCCGGCTTCGATACCCGAATAGAAGTGCTCGGCACCGACCAGTTCGCGCAACGCGTAGTTGCTTTCGAGGCTGGCGCGAGGCGAGCCGATACCGACGATGTTGCGACCGCGCAGCAGGTCGGCGGCTTTATCCAGCGCTTCGTCGAGGCTCAGTTTGGTGCCGTTGGCCAGCAGTGGCTGACGTGGGCGGTCTTCGCGGTTGACGTAGCCATAGCCGAAACGGCCACGGTCGCACAGGAAGTACTGGTTCACCGAACCGTTGTAACGGTTTTCGATGCGACGCAGTTCACCGTAACGCTCGCCCGGGGAAATGTTGCAACCGCTGGAGCAGCCATGGCAGATGCTCGGCGAGAACTGCATGTCCCATTTACGGTTGTAGCGCTCGGAGTGAGTCTTGTCGGTGAACACACCGGTCGGGCAGACCTCGGTGAGGTTGCCGGAAAACTCGCTTTCCAGGGTGCCGTCTTCTACACGACCGAAGTAAACGTTGTCGTGGGCGCCGAATACACCGAGGTCGGTGCCGCCAGCGTAGTCCTTGTAGAAGCGCACACAGCGGTAGCAAGCGATGCAGCGGTTCATTTCGTGGGAAATGAACGGGCCCAGTTGCTGGTTCTGGTGGGTACGCTTGGTGAAGCGGTAACGGCGCTCGTTGTGGCCGGTCATTACCGTCATGTCTTGCAGGTGGCAGTGACCGCCTTCTTCACAGACCGGGCAGTCGTGAGGGTGGTTGGTCATCAGCCATTCGACAACACTGGCGCGGAACGCCTTGGACTCTTCATCTTCGATGGAGATCCAGGTGTTGTCGGTGGCAGGGGTCATGCAGGACATGACGATACGACCACGGGTGTCGTTCTCGTCGGTGTACTGCTTGACCGCGCACTGGCGGCAAGCGCCAACGCTGCCGAGGGCAGGGTGCCAGCAGAAATAAGGGATATCGAGGCCTAGCGACAGACATGCCTGTAACAGGTTGTCTGCCCCATCGACTTCGAGCTCTTTGCCGTCTACGTGGATAGTGGCCATGGTTCAAAGTTCTTCGTTGGCCCGGTGTCAGCGGGCGTGGCTAATGGAATCTTGTTATTCGCGTGAATCAACACAGCCGTTTACGGCGTCATCACACGAGAAGACGAAGGGCACGGACCCTTCGCCTTTTTAAGCGTTTACGCGCCGACTACGATCGGCCTTGCCAGAGGCGGGACGGCGGCGCTGACAGGCGCGATACCGGCTTCGAACTC
>NZ_RCOE01000076.1:0-40433 GCF_004321495.1 Pseudomonas sp. Sample_10 | reverse complement strand
ACTGTCTTCCCCATGCCACTCGTCACCGCCTTCGCGAGCAAGCCCGCTCCCACAGGAATCGCATTCCGACAGGAGGAATGCGTAATTGCCGCAGCCAGGTCGGCTACCAGGCCCCCTCGGTTGCTGTGGCGGGCCCACGGAGCAGGACCGGAGCGAGGGCATGCCGAGCCTAGGCGAGGCACCGAACGAAAGGGGCAAGGGCGTTTGGTTACTTTGCGCCGGGCGGCGTTCCGCTTTTCAAAGTAACCCGCTGTAAAAGCGGAATCATAAGTCGCCGTTACCGCAGCAACGGATATGTCCACCAGCAAAACATCGCAACCCTGTAGCCGGCCACCTGATACGGGTGGCGCGATCCTTTTGACGACGCTTGAAGATCGGGCCCGGTCGCTGTTCGCGACGCCCGTCAACAAGGAGCCAGTCAGATGACTCGCATAAAAAAGTGGCTGCCAAAACTCGCCCTGCTGGCGACAACGGTCATGGCATTGTCGGCAACCGCCGGGGCTGCCGACAAACCCAACATTCTGGTGATTTTCGGCGACGACATCGGCCAGACCAACATCAGTGCCTATTCCATGGGCGTGGTCGGGTACAAGACTCCGAACATTGATCGCATCGCCAAGGAAGGCATGATGTTCACCGACTATTACGCGGAGAACAGCTGCACTGCCGGTCGCTCGTCGTTCATTACCGGGCAGTCACCACTGCGCACCGGCCTGACCAAGGTTGGTGTGCCGGGCGCCCCGATCGGTATCCAGAAGCGTGACCTCACCATCGCCCAGGCGCTCAAGTCCCAAGGCTACGCCACCGGGCAGTTCGGCAAGAACCACTTGGGCGACAAAGACGAATTCCTGCCGACCAATCACGGTTTCGACGAGTTCTTCGGCAACCTTTACCACCTCAACGCCGAAGAGGAACCCGAGCGTCCTTATTGGCCCAAGGATGACCCGGACTTCGTCAAATCCAGGACACCCCGTGGTGTGATCCATAGTTTTGCCGACGGCAAGATCGAGGACACCGGTGCCCTCACCTCAAAACGTATGGAAACCATCGACGACGAAACCACCGCCGCAGCACAGGCGTTCATCGAGAAACAGGCCAAGGCCGACAAGCCGTTCTTCGTCTGGATGAACACCACGCGCATGCACCTGTTCACCCATGTGCGCGAGTCGATGAAGGGCCAGAGCGGCATGCCCGGCAACGAATATGCCGACGGCATGCTCGAGCATGACGGTGACGTCGGCAAACTGCTGAAAACCCTCGACGACCTGAAAATCGCCGACAACACCATCGTCGTCTACACCACCGACAACGGTCCCAACCAGTTCTCCTGGCCGGACGCGGCGACCACGCCGTTCCGCAACGAGAAGAACTCCAACTGGGAAGGCGCTTACCGTGTGCCGGCGATCATTCGCTGGCCGGGCAAGATCAAGGCCGGCGAAGTGTCCAACGAGATGTTCTCGGGCATGGACTGGTTCCCGACGCTGCTGGCTGCGGCTGGTGAAGCCGATGTAAAAAACAAGCTGCTCAAAGGTTGGGCACCGACTTCCGGCGGTACCAACTTCAAAGTGCACCTGGACGGCTTCAACCAATTGCCCTACCTGACCGGGCAACAGCCTAAAGGCGAGCGCCGGGAGTTCTACTATTTCAACGACGATGGCGTGCTGGTCTCGATGCGTTACGACAACTGGAAAGTGGTCTTCGCCGAGCAACGCGATCCCGGTGGATTCACGGTCTGGAGCAGCCCGTTCGTGCCGTTGCGCGTGCCGAAACTGTTCAACCTGCGGATGGACCCCTATGAGCGGGCGGACATCGTGTCTGACCAGTATTACGACTGGACCGTGAAAAACTCCTACCTGCTGGCAGCGGGAGTGGCCAAGGCCGCAAGGTTCCTGCAGACCTTCATCGAGTACCCGCCCAGCCAGAAACCGGCCAGCTTCAGCATCGACCAGATTCGCGCGGTGGTCGACGCGAAAATCGAAGAGAAAGCCAAAGCACAAGCCAAGCCATGAGCAAAGGCCGCCGTCGACCTGGCGGTCGGCGGCGGCCTTTTGCTGCGGCTATACGTGGGGGACCCACCTCTGCTGGGTGCCCCATGCCTCTGCCTATGAGTAAACGCAGTGCCTTGCCCTGCAACCAGCAAGTTATCTGTCAGTAGCCACCACCTCCAGTCGATGATGTGTAGGCAAATCTCCGCTGAATGGCCCTTGTATAGGTATAGGGGGTATACCTATGATTCGATCAATACGGATCGAGGGTTATCCAATGGGTCATATCGCAGCCAACAAAGACGATCTTCTCAAGCGCGTCAAACGCATCGCCGGACAAATTCAGGCCGTTGAGCGGGCACTGGAATCTGATCTCGATTGCGCCAGGACGCTGCACCTTGTCGCCGCCACCCGCGGAGCGATCAACGGGCTGATGGAAGAAATCATTGAAGACCACGCCCGGGAGCACGTCGCTAACCCGGCACTCAGTGAAGAGGCGCGTAACAAGGGCGTCGAAGAGCTTCTTGAAGCGATTCGCCGTTACTCCAAGTGAAGAACGCAGGTACAGGCTCATGAGCAGCACCCACATTAATCACGCGCACGACCACGTGTTCCTTGGCTCAGCGCACGACGAAAATGCCAAGCGCACGCTTTGGGTCGTGGCGCTGACGGTGGTGATGATGGTTGGCGAGATCATCGCTGGCTACATCACAGGTTCGATGGCGTTACTCGCCGATGGCTTTCACATGGCCACCCATGCCGGCGCCTTGGGCATCGCGGCGCTCGCTTACGGATACGCCAGACGTCACGCTACCAGCCAGCGTTACAGCTTCGGCACGGGAAAAGTCGGAGACCTGGGCGGGTTCGCCTCGGCACTGATTCTCGGCATGGTAGCCCTGACCATAGGCGTTGAATCTGTGTTGCGCCTGTTGCAGCCAACGCAAGTTCAGTTCGGCACCGCTACGCTCATTGCAATAGTCGGTTTGATCGTCAACGTCATCAGTGCCCTGCTCCTGGGCCACGGACACAGCCATGACCATGACCATGACCATGACCATGACCATGACCACCACGATGATCATGCCCCTCACGGAAACGACAACAACCTGAAATCGGCCTACCTCCACGTCATCGCCGACGCGCTGACGTCGGTTCTGGCCATTGCTGCGCTGCTCGCGGGCCGGTATCTCGGTTGGGTGTGGCTGGACCCGGTCATGGGCATCGTCGGCGCCATCGTTATCGCGCGTTGGGCATGGACCTTGATGGGTGATACCGCAGGCGTATTGCTGGATCAGACAGATGCGCACGTTGCCGAGGAAATCCGCGAACGGGTTGAAAGCCCGGGGGATGCCACCATCACGGACCTGCACGTGTGGCGAATTGGGCCACAAGCCCACGCGGCCATCGTCAGCGTTCTGGGTAATGCCACTGCGAACGCCGACAGCATTCGTGAAAGACTCAAGCCGGTTCACGAAGTCAGGCATCTGACGGTCGAGTTTCGTCCGGTCTGATTGCACAGCGCCCTTCCATTGTCTCCCAAGGAAACTCCAATGCCCCCAGGCAAACGTGAATTGGCGCGGGTCGAACGCCAATTGATAACCACGCTCACCGACGCGTGCGAAACAGCCAAAGGTGAAATCAAAGGCTTTACCTGGCTCACCCACACCGCCGATTTGAACAAGCTAATTGAAACACTGAGGATCACCTGGGTGTTCGAAACCCAGGCCGATAAAAAACTCGCTGAGGTCAACGCAAAGGCGCGCATCTTCGAGCTGACGGCCATGGCGTTGAACGAGGCAAACATCGACCTGACGCCATCAGACCTCACTGTCCGCTTCGATTCTGAGGAGGAATGTCAACGCACTCATCATGGCGACTGGCAGAAGCGTCTGGCTAAAGGTAATTGACGATGGCAAAAGAAATCGAAAACCCTTGCATCTCGGTGTGCCAGTTGAGCGGCGAACTGTGTGTGAGTTGTGGAAGAAGCAAGGAGGACATCAGGAAGTGGAAACGCATGAAGCGGCCGGAAAAAATGGCCGCAGTGCAAAGGGCGAAAGTGCGCTTGAAGGGGCTGACGAAGGCGCACGGATAAGCTCAACCGGAACCCCGCCAATGCGCAGAGGTCACTACCAATGATGGCCTCGCAACCGATCCCGAAACCTCGGGCCGACTTCAATGAAGAGCGAAGCTGCATTTCACACACTTTAGGGTGCGCCGGATAACATTCAGCGCATTCGGTTCCTGCCGGCGGCAGGGGTCGAACGCTGAGTCCATCCAATGCTCCCTTTTCGGAGTACGGAAATGACTCAATCATCGCGATTCATCCTGTCGTTGTTCTTCGCCCTTGCATCTCTGGCATCCGTCAGTCTCTTGAACAATGCAGGAGCAGCCACTGCCGAAGACTTGAACACCGACTCCCGCCAAGCCTTGGAAACGCTCTACAAGGCCAACCCATTTTCCGAAACCATTTCGAAAAAGGCCAAAGCCATACTGGTCTTCCCGAAAATCATCAAGGCCGGGCTGGTGTTCGGCGGCAGCTACGGCGAAGGCGTGCTGATGAAAGGCAACCAGGTCCAGGACTATTACAACTCGGTCAGCGGCTCGTGGGGACTACAGGCAGGCGCCCAATCGTACGGATATGTGGTTTTCCTGATGACCGACAAAGCGGTGAAATACATCGCAGACACAAAGGGTTGGGAGATCGGCGTAGGGCCTACGGTCGTGGTAGTCGATGAAGGGGTATCAAAGAACCTCTCCAGCTCGACACTCAAGGACGATGCCTACGCGTTCATCTTCGACCAGCAAGGTTTGATGGCCGGGATCAGCATTGAAGGTACGAAGATTTCCCTCATCAAGCGTTGAACTGGCTGTTCTCACGAAGCCGTGCAGATGCGCGGCTTCGTTAGTTCTAAGCCAATAACTCGGCAATCCACCGGGCCTGTCGGGCGACGTCCTCGACCTTCTCCTCGGGTACGGTTTGTCGCGCGCTGGCGAAGCTGCCAAGTGTCTTGTGCTTCTCCCGCAGCATTCGTTGCCACTTGCCAAGAAACGCCGGGCTGCGCTGCTGCATTTGCAACGGACCGAAGTACAGCTCCTCGGGGGTATACAGCACCCGCTCGGCGCGTTCGGCGACGATGATTTCGTAATAGAAGCGGTTTTCTCGCAACACCTCTTCACTGAGGATGCAATAGCCATTGTCCATCAGCCATTGACGCAACGGCTGCTCGCCACCGTTGGGTTGCAGGATCAGCCGTTCCTGACCGCTCAGGCGTGCCTTGCCGGCGTCGAGGATGTCACGGATCGTCTCGCCGCCCATGCCGCAGATGCTCACCGCCGTAATCCCGTCATGCGGCTCGATCGCCGCCAGGCCATCGGCCAGGCGCACGCTGATCTGCAGATCCTGACCATTCTCACGTACGGTGCGTTCAGCCGCACGGAACGGCGTCAAGGCCACTTCGCCGGCCACCGCCATCGCGATGACGCCACGACGCAGCAGCGCGACCGGCAGGTAACCGTGATCCGAGCCGATATCGGCCAGTCGCGCACCTACCGGCACCTGCGCTGCCACGCGCTCCAGGCGCGTGGACAATGTCTGTTCGTTCAAAAGCAGCCCTTTTCACTTCCAGCGATGCTTCAGGCCGCAACCGGCCGGTTTCCAATACGTCGTTACTCAGCTCTCAGCAGACACCGATGAGTCCTGGCTGGACTCGGCCGCCAATTTCAACCGGTCGGCCTTACTGATGTACTTAGGCTTTTTCGGTGCCAATTTGGCACTGGCCTTTTTCGCCTTTTCCTTGAACAACTGCTGTAGTTTCTTTTGACGATTCATGTTTTTTACTCGGCGATTCTTGGGCAACTGAGCGTCACTTTAACAAACGTACCGGACGGCTGGGAAACCCAGTGAGCCATTTGCAGGCTCACGTGCGTGTGCCCTCGCCCGAACGGTCGTTAATCGTAGAATGGCTCGACCAGGGTCCGGCTGCCGACAAAAAAGCTGTCGGCCACCAGTCGCAATGGCTGGAGGTCCAGATCACTGCCTTTGTCGCCTATCAACTGTTGGAAGTGTCGATACACCGCCGCGTACTCGCCCTCCTCCGATACCGCCCGGGGCACGCCGTCGATGCTCAGCAGCGCGCCACCGTTATCCAGTCGCAGGACGCCTTCGGCGCAGCGAATCTCGATGCTCCAGAGCTCATCATGACCGTGATCGAAATCGAATTCCGCGCGGACGTCGAGGTGACGTGCATCGGACATCTTGATCGAAGCGGCAATCGGTGACTGGCAGTTGTCGGGGACGCGCAGCTCGGCGGACTCGACAAACAGCGGCAGCGCCAGCAGATGGGTGACAATCGACAAGGCGTTGATGCCCGGATCAAAGACGCCCAGACCGCCGGGTTGCCAGATCCACGCTTGGCCGGGGTGCCACTTGCGCACGTCTTCCTTCCAGTCGATCTGCACGCTTTGCAGGGTGCGTGTGGCCAGCCAGTCACGGGCGGCTTCAATGCCGGGCGCGTAGCGGGAATGCCAGGCGAACAAACCGCTGACGCCTTGCTCGGCGACCTGGCCAACCAACGCCATTGCTTCACCCAACGTGGCGCACGGCGGCTTTTCCACCAGCACGTGTTTACCCGCGGCCAGCGCTTGTTGAACCAGGGCGAATCGCCCTTGCGGTGGAGTACAGAACGCAATCGCATCGACGTGCGGGCCGTTTTCCAGCAGCTCGCCCAGGGAGCGGAAATTCTCTACTCCAGCGCAGGGTTGCCCTTGCGTGGCGACAGACACCAACTGGAACGAGGGGTTGGCGGTGATGGCTGGAACGTGTTGATCCTGAGCAATCTTGCCGTAGCCCACCAGACCGAGACGGATTGGATGCATCAATGACTCCTGATTTTTTCGTGTTGTTTTGATCAGCGAACTGGCGAGATTACGTTTGAATCACAAGGAAGTCATTGACGACGTGTTGGCGGTTCAAAGCGACCTATCCTCAAGGATCTATTGCATGGCGCATCGAACCCGTCGCTCTGTATCACTGTGTATCTGAATCCCGTCACGATACACAGGCTTTCACCTGATCAGCGATTCGACACAGGCCAGATACGTCAGCGCATTCAAATGCAAGCAAGGTTTGAAGGGGCTCAGCCAGAACCCTTGGCCAATGGCTTGCAACGGAGACATCACGATGAAGATGGCACTGCAGAACAACACCCATGGCAAAATCCGCCGTCGACTGGTGGGTTCGTCGATCCTCGCATTCACCTTGCTTGGCGCTTTCGGTGTGGCCTACGGGCAAACAACCACCAGCGGACAACCCGCTGCAGCCAGTGCCGGCACCCGCTATTCGGCACCTTCTCCATTCGGCCCGCTCAAGCATGTCAACGCCGGCTTGCTGAGCGTGGCGTATGCCGAAACGGGTCCGGCCGATGGCCCGGTGGTGATTCTTCTGCACGGCTGGCCGTACGACATTCACAGCTATGACGACGTCGCTCCGCTGCTCGCAGCCAAGGGTTATCGGGTGCTGATGCCGTATGCGCGGGGTTACGGCGATACGCATTTCCTGTCGGATAAAACGCTACGCAACGGCCAGCCCGCTGCCCTCGCCAGTGATGTCATCGACTTCATGGATGCGCTGAACATCAAGCAAGCGGTGCTCGGTGGCTACGATTGGGGTGCACGCTCGGCTGACATCGTCTCGGCGCTGTGGCCGGAACGGGTCAAGGCACTGGTTTCGGTCAGCGGCTATCTGATCGGTAACCAGGCGGCCGGCAAGAACCCCTTGCCGCCCAAGGCCGAGCTGCAATGGTGGTATCAGTTTTATTTCGCCACTGACCGTGGCCGCGCGGGTTACGAGAAAAACACCCATGACTTCGCCAAGTTGATCTGGCAGTTGGCTTCGCCGAAATGGGCGTTCGACGACGCCACCTTCGATCGCAGCGCCAAGGCGCTGGAAAACCCGGACCATGTCGATATCACCGTGTTCAACTACCGCTGGCGCCTGGGTCTGGTGCAAGGTGAAAGCCGATACGAAGCGTTGGAGCAGAAACTCGCCACGGCGCCTTCCATCAGCGTACCGACCATCACGCTCGAGGGCGACGCCAACGGCGCACCGCACCCAAATCCAGAGGACTACGCCAAACGCTTTACCGGCAAATACGAATTCCGCCTGATCAACGGCGGTATCGGCCACAACCTGCCGCAGGAAGATCCAAAAGCGTTCGCCAAGGCTGTGATTGACGCAGATCACCTCTGACGGCAATCCGAAACGCGCAGAGGCCGTGGCTTCTGCGCGGTTTCACGGCTCTTCACGGCCAGGATTCTCTCGATCTCGCTCGTACTGCCGCGCAAGGGCAAACGCAGGCAGCCAGGACTCGCGACGAATGGTCCAGAGTTCGTAGGTGGGCTTCAGTTGGTTCGGAGCATCGAATGCCCCAAGGCTCACTTCGACTTCATCGCCGCTGCGACCGAAAACGGACGAGCCACAGCGCGGGCAGAAATGCCGCCCGGCGTAGTCGCGGGTTTCACCCTCGACACTCACCGCATCCGCAGGAAAAATCGCCGACGCCTGAAACAACGCGCCGCTGTGCTTGCGGCAGTCAAGGCAATGACAAATACCCACCCGGTACGGCAGCCCCGACGCCACAATCCTTACGTTGCCGCAAAGGCAACCACCAGTGAAACGCTGCATGCCGTGCCTCCTGTGAAATAAAGCCTTGCAAGCCGCTGAGTCCAGGCCAACGCCCTACTTTGAGGAGACACTACAGAGATGAATATGTTGCAGAGACAATCATCCAGGACTCGCACCTCATTGGCCGAGTGATTGAAGCTGGATGTGGAAAAAATGGCAGGGGCGGCTGGATTCGAACCAACGCATGGCAGGATCAAAACCTGCTGCCTTACCGCTTGGCGACGCCCCTGTAGCTGTTGCTGCGAGTGCCTGGCACTCGTTTTTGACTTCGCAGCTTGCAAGCCCTGGGAGAGCCCCTGCGAAAGTGCGCGAAATTTAACAACTTTCGTTACGTCTGGGAAGCCCTTCTTAAACATTTATTTGATTTAAAACAGCCAGTTACTGGCGTATCAAGTGGCGCGAACAGCCTTGCGACGAGGCGATACGTGGTTCCTGGCCGATATCTGGGGTGAAACAAGAAGGCGACAGATCCGACAATGCGCTCCCTGGGTGTTCTCATAAACTGAACATAAGCTTCTCAATTATTCATTTTTTCAAACAACCACCAACGTTTACCTTGGCGCCAGGTTTGAAAGGCACAGCAGCCTGAATCGCCCCTTTTTCGTTTGACTCGAGGTAGCTCCCATGTCTGAACAATCCCTGGCAGTGCACGCCCCTTTCGATGGCGCTATCGTCGGTCACGTGGTGGTCTCCACCGAGGCCGATGTCGAGCGGGCACTGAGTGTTGCCCATGGCATTTTCCGCGACCGCAGCCAGTGGTTGTCCAAGCCTCGGCGGATTGAAATCCTGCAGCGCGCCGCCCAATTGATCGGTGCGCGCAAGGTGGCGATTGCCACCCAGGCGGCCAGCGAAGGCGGCAAGCCGTTGAAGGACTCGATCACCGAAGTCGAGCGCGGCATCGACGGCATCCTCAATTGCATCGAGGTGCTGCGCACCGAAGGCGGTCATGTGATCCCGATGGGCCTGAACGCCACGTCAGCCAACCGGGTGGCCTTCACCCAATACGAACCGATCGGCGTGGTCGTGGCCGTCTCGGCATTCAACCATCCGTTCAACCTGATCGTGCATCAAGTGGTCCCGGCCATTGCCGTCAGTGCGCCCGTGGTCGTCAAGCCCGCGGCCAACACGCCGCTGAGCTGCCGGACATTGCTCGATATCCTGGCCGAAGCCGGCCTCCCCAAAGGTTGGGCGCAGATGGTGCTGCCGACTGACAACGCGATCACCGGCAAACTGGTGGCTGACCCACGGGTGGGTTTCTTCAGCTTCATCGGCTCGGCGGCGGTGGGCTGGATGTTGCGTTCGACCCTCGCTCCGGGAACCCGCTGCGCGCTGGAGCACGGCGGCGTGGCGCCAGTGATTCTCGCGGCGGATGCCGACCTCGACGATGCCCTGCCGCGCATTGCCCGTGGCGGCTTCTGGCACGCGGGACAGGCTTGCGTGAGCGTGCAGCGGATTTTCTGCCATCGCAGCATCGCCGAACAGGTTGCCGTGCGACTGGGCCAATCGGGCGATGCGATGGTCGTGGGAGATCCGACCGATATCACCACCGATGTCGGCCCGCTGATCGCCGAGCGTGAAGTGAACCGTGTCAGCCAATGGGTGAACGACGCCGTTGCCGGTGGCGCCCGTTTGATCTCAGGTGGCCGCGCACTCGGCAACAACTGCTACGCGCCCACTGTCTTGCTCAATCCGTCCATCAATTCGAACGTGATGCAGAAAGAAGTCTTCGGCCCGGTGGTGGCGGTGTACGCCTACGACGACCTGGCCGATGCGATCCAGCTGGCCAACGCCCTGCCCTATGCCTTCCAGGCGGCGGTATTCACCCGGGACCTGGACACCGCCATGCAGTGCTATCAGGACCTCGACGCCACGGCGGTGATGGTCAACGAAAACACCCTGTTCCGCGTCGACTGGATGCCGTTCGCCGGCGCGCGTCTGTCCGGCCATGGCGTGGGCGGTATTCCTCACACCATGAAAGAGATGCAGGTCGAGAAGATGATGGTCTGGCGGTCCCGGGCGGTGCGTGGATAAACGGCTTGATCGGCTTCGATCTCGTGCGCTAGCTTCTATTGCAAATACAGGAGCTGACCCATGCGCATCGCCTTGCTGTCCGACATCCACCTGTCCGTCAATGCGATCCCGTTTCCCGACGTGCACGCCGATGTCGTCGTGCTCGCCGGGGATATTTCGCGACCGGCTGCTGCCATCGAGTGGGCCAAGGCATGCCCTGTCCCGATTATGTATGTGGCCGGCAATCACGAGTTTTACGGCAGTGACCTGATCTCGACCCATGACCAGTTGCGCACGTTGACGCAAGGCACACAGATCCACGTGCTGGAGCGCTCGGAATACATCCACCAAGGTGTGCGATTCCTGGGATGTACGTTGTGGTCCGACTATCGGCTTTACGATGACGCGCAAGAACGGGCGCATGGCATTGATCTGGCGACAGCGTTGGTGCGGGACTTCAGCCGCATCAGAATCTCGCCCGATTTCGCAGACCTGTTCAGCCCGGCGGTGTCGCAGTTGATTTTTCTGCAGACCGTTGCCTGGCTGGATGACTGTTTCACCAGCGACAGCACCACGCCCACGGTGGTGATTTCTCACTTCGCCCCGACACGGTCGAGCATCAGCCCGATGTTTGCCGAGTCGCCGATCAATTCGAGTTTTGTCTCCGACCTTGAGCAGCGGATCAAGGCGTGGCAACCGGCCCTTTGGCTGCATGGACATACCCATGGCAGCTTTGATTATCGGGTGGGCGATACCCGCGTTGTGTGCAATGCCCGGGGCTATGCGAAAGAAGGGGTCAATGAGAACCCGGAATTTGATCAAGCGTTGGTCATCGAGCTGCCAGCCTGAATCACTTGCAACACGCCCTCGCCCGGCCGCTTTTCATACCAAAGCGTTAGTTTCAAACACCCATGTCTGGTGGTCAGTAACCTGCTTGGCCGATAAATTTTCCACAGCCGTGGAAACGTACTCGGGCCTTGCAGGTGCCCCCTCCTCCAGAACCTACATGAGTAATGACGATGACTGACGAGACAAGCGGAACCACACGTCGTGGCTTGATCACCACCGGCGCCATGGCTGCGGCCCTGGCGGTGACCCTGCCTGCGCTGGCAGCGCAGCAGACACAGGGATCGGCAACCGCCGCTGCGCCGGGCAAAAGCGACGGTCATGCCAGTGGCTCGGGGATGCTCACCGTCAAGGACGGTACGCAGATTTTCTACAAGGACTGGGGCAGCGGCCAACCGATCGTGTTCCACCACGGCTGGCCACTGTCCAGCGACGACTGGGATGCGCAAATGCTGTTTTTCCTCAGCAAGGGCTTCCGTGTCATCGCCCACGATCGCCGTGGTCACGGTCGGTCCTCCCAGACCGCTGTCGGCAACGAAATGGACACCTACGCCGCCGACGTCGCTGAACTGATGGCGCACCTGAACATCTGGAATGCCGTGCACATCGGTCACTCCACCGGAGGCGGTGAAGTGGCCCGTTACGTGGCGCGCCATGGCCGTGGTCGCGTGGCCAAAGCGGTATTGATCGGCGCGGTACCACCGATCATGCTGCGCACTGCGAAAAATCCGGGCGGCATTCCGATGGACGTCTTCGATGGCTTGCGCAAGGCCGTGGCGGAAAATCGCACGCAGTTTTATCGCGAGTTTCCGAGTGGGCCGTTCTATGGGTTCAATCGCCCCGGCGCAAAACTGTCCGAAGCGATCGTCGACAACTGGTGGCGCCAGGGTATGAATGGCGGGGTCAAGGCGCAGTACGATTGCATCAAGGCCTTTTCGGAAACCGACTTCACCGACGACCTGAAAAACATCGAGGTGCCAACCCTGGTGTTGCACGGTGAAGACGACCAGATCGTACCGATTGCCGACTCGGCACACCTGTCGATCAAACTGCTGCGCCACGGCACGCTGAAAACCTACCCCGGCCTGCCCCATGGCATGTGCACGACCCATGGCGACGTGATCAACGCCGACCTTCTGGCGTTCATCAAGGCTTGATGCCCTTGGGCTGCGGCAGCATCGCAAGAGCCGGATCATGCTGAACGTCATGTCCGGCTCCCCGCGCGTCAGGGCAAAGTGCCTGGCGCTATGGGCAACTACATTCGCGATATTCATCGTCGATACCCTCACGGAACTGGATATCGCAGTGGCAGTGCTTTATGTCCTGGTCATCATGATGGCCATGGGCACATGCTCGATTCGCGGGCTGCGCCGGGTTGCACTGATCTGTGCGCTGCTGACGGCTGCCGCGTTCTTTTTTTCTCACCGCGATCATCCGTTCAGTGCCGCGCTAGCCCGTTGCCTTGTCAGTCTGACGGCCATTGGTATTGCCACCTGGCTGGCATTGAAAAATCGTCGCACCCGCGATGAACTTCAGGAGCAATTCAGTTTGCTGGCCCATACCCATGATGTCGAAGCGCGGCTGCATCGCGCGCAAATCGAACTCGCCCATATATGCCGAATCACCACGATGGGCGAGCTGTCAGCGTCGATTGCCCACGAAGTGAATCAGCCCCTGGCCGCGATAGCTTCCAGTGCCGAAGCGGCCCAGCGCTGGCTCGACCGCCCGAGTCCCGATCTCAAGGAAGCCGGCGCCGCCATCGCCAGGGCGGCCAGTAATGCGCGTCGAGCAGCCGAGGTCATCAAGCGTATTCGTGATCTGACTCGCAAAAGCGATTCGCTCTACGAAGAACTCGATCTGCAATCGGTAGTAACCGATTCGCTGGCCCTGCTTGACCGGGAAATCCAGAGCCATAAGGTGCGAGTGGCTTGCTCGTTTGCATCCCCGTCGCTTTGGGTGTCGGGCGATCGAATCCAGCTGCAGCAGGTGGTGATCAACCTGATCATGAACAGTCTGCAGGCCATGAACGGCCACAAGAGTTCACCCCGAGAGCTGCAAGTTCGAATTTATCGGCAAGAGAGTCATGCAGTGGTGGAGGTGCAGGATAACGGCCCGGGAATTGATCAACATCATCTCGCGCTGCTGTTCGATGCGTTTTTCACCACCAAGGAAAATGGCATGGGGATCGGCCTGTCCATCTGCCGCTCTATCATCGAGTTGCACGGTGGACGCATCCGGGCAGACAGTCAGCCCAACCTGGGCGCGACCTTCTCGTTCTCCCTGCCGGTTTCCCCAGCCAACGGCCAACCATCGAATTAACACCGAGCTGATCTTCCATGAATCTGCCAACCGTGCTGTCCGGCGCGCAGCACTTCGACCTTTGGTTGGGAACGATCACGCTAAAGCCCTACGGTTCTATACCTGCGTATGGTATCGAGCGCGGTGCGTCGAGATGCACACTCTTTCTCCAGGCGATCCGTCGCTTTAGCAGCGAACAATCGGCATTGGCCAACGATTTTTTTTGACCCAGGCAATCGGAGAATGAGCATGACAACGCATCTGGATTACCCATCCCAAAAGGCTGGCGCACATCAGACAGGCAATGGTCAGCAGCAGCCAGGCTTGCTTGACACCGAACTGGTTCCTTCGCGCTATGCCGTGCGGGTCGGCGAGATTGACGTGCTGGTGATCAGCGATGGTGTCCTGCCACTGCCGACCTCGACGATGTCTACCAATGCCGACCCCGCCGCCCGCGCCGCCTGGTTCAAGGACATGTTCCTCGGGCCGGACGCGTTCGACTGGGCGCTGAACGTGCTGGTGATCCGCAGCGGCGACCAGACCATACTCGTCGACGCAGGCCTCGGCGGGCAGTTCCCAGGGTTTCCAAGGGCCGGGCAATTTCCCAAGCGCCTGCAGGCCGCCGGCATCGATCTTGGATCCGTGACCGATGTGGTGATTACCCACATGCACATGGACCACATCGGCGGCCTGCTCGTCGACGACGTGAAGAACAAGTTGCGGCCAGACGTGCGCATCCACGTGTCGGCGACTGAAGTCGCTTTCTGGGAGACACCTGATTTCACCCACACCGACATGCCGGCGCCGGTGCCGGACGTGCTGCGCGCCACCGCCAACCAATTCATCAACGATTACCGCAGCAACGTGCGAACTTTCGAAGACCAATACGAGGTGGCCCCGGGCGTCGTCGCCAAAGTCACCGGTGGCCACACCCCGGGGCACTGCGTGGTCTACGTGAACTCCGGTGGCGAACGCTTGACCTTCGCCGGCGACGCCCTGTTTCCGGTGGCCTTCGAGCACCCCGACTGGCACAACGGCTTTGAACATGACCCCGAGGAATCGGTTCGCGTTCGGGTTCGACTGATGCAGGAAGCGGCGGCGAGCGGTGAACTGTTTGTCGCCACGCACCTGCCGTTTCCTTCCGTTGGCCGCGTAGCCATCGACGGCAAAGCGTTTCGCTGGGTAGCGGCGTTCTGGGATTACTGACCGTTTGCTGGTGCATCCGGCCTCTACAATCAAATAGAGGCCGGACGGTAAGCCTGATCCCGTCTAAGCTGAACGATACACATCTGAGCCTCTTCACAGGGGAAGCGCGATGACGGGTAAACACACGCACCACTGCTCGTCATGGCTGCTGCCTTGCCTGCTCGCCATCAACCTGGCGCTCACCGCCGGATGTTCGAGCAAAACCGCCACAGCTCGCTATTCGTCCGCAACCATCGGTTCGGCCTGCTATGCCAAAGCCCTTCCCACTGTCGGCGAGGGTGGCCTGGCCTGGGGCGACACCCTGAACATGGCTCGCCAGAAATCGATGAGCAATTGCGCACGCTATGCGGGGCGGTCCGGTGGTACGCCAAGTACCTGCCAAGTGGTGCTGGCGGAATGCAAGCATTGATAAATCGGATGTTTCGTTTCTGCGCCGCTTTTGCATTTCTGTGCGACAGATCCCACTTAGGGGGCTCCCGTTTCACACGCTCGCGGTGTTAGCTTGGGAACGTTTCTGATTAAACGATCAGATATTTCCCACACACTGCCTGCAAAGGAATGCCCCCAGCAATGGACTTTTCACTCAAGCACCTGGCCGCGACCACACTGATGATCGCCAGCCTGTCGACGTTCACCTCCGCTGCCCACGCCAACATCACACCGCAACAGAGTGCGATCATTCTCAAGGCTTTCAATGATGCCTCGGTCAAGGATTTCCGGCAGTTCCTTGGCAGCCTGGCCAAGAGCGATATCGCCAAGGCCGACAATCTCGGACCTGCTATCAGCGCCTTCCTGAACAACAAGGCACTGACGGCTGAGCAACAGAACGAAATCCATCGTTTGCTTGGCCTTTATGCGCGGGTGAAATACGGCAGCGCGGCGACCGAAACCTTGAAGGAACTGGTGGCCATCCCGACCGTACGCGTCGACGGTGTGGAACAACATGACAACCCTGAATTCATCAAGATCGCCGATAAGATCAAAGGTCTTGCCCAGGCGTTCAACCTGAACTTCCGCAACATCGACAACCGCGTTTATGAAATCTCCCTCAATGGCAGCGGCGATGAAGTCGTGGGCATTCATGCCCATGCCGACGTGGTGCCGGTGACTCCGGAGAACTGGGTCTTGCAGGATGGTACCCGCCTCGACCCGTTCAAGGTCACGCTGATCGGCGACCGCATGTATGGCCGTGGCACCGAAGATGACAAGAACGGCATCGTAGTGGCGATGTACGCGATGAAAATCATCAAGGAAGAGAACCTGCCGCTGGCCAGAAACTTCAAGCTGCTGGTCGACACCACCGAAGAAACCACGGGCGATGCCATCCCCTACTATTTCGAACGCAACCCGACGCCCAACTACAACCTGGCGCTGGATGGCGGCTATCCGGTAGTGATCGCCGAGAAAGGCTACGGCACGGTCATGGCCAGCTTCGCCAAGCGTGCCGGCCAAGGCAAAGGTGCCGAAATCATCGCCATGACCGGCGGCCTGGCCACTAACCAGATTCCGTCGACATCGGTCGCCACGCTGGTGACAGGCCAGCCCGCTGAGCTGGCCGCCAGCCTGCAAAAGGCCGGCACCGAATATGCCCAGCGCAATGGTGGCAACTTCGACATCGCCGCCAAGGTCGTCGGCAAGGACGTCAAACTAACGGTTACCGGCGTGTCTGCGCACTCCTCCGAGCCCGAATCCGGAGTCAATCCGGTGGCGAGGATGCTCGATTTCATCAACGGCCTCGACGGCAAGGTTGCGCTCAAGCACAACCACATCACTGACGCCGCTCGCTACGCGGCCGACAACTGGGGCCTGGATTACCTGGGTGGCAAATTGGCGGTCGGGTTTTCCGATGAGTTCATGGGGCCGCTGACCACTTCCCTGACCTATGTCGGTGAGGATGAAAAAGCGTTCAAACTCGCGGTCAACCTGCGCGTGCCGAAAGGCAAATCCCCGCAAGTGCTTAAATCGGAAATCGCCGGGAAGCTCGACGCCTGGAGCAAGAAAAGCAACATCGCTGTGGCCTTCGACTATTCGATCGCCGAACCGATGTATCGCAACCCTGAAGGGGAATGGGTCAAGGCCCTGCTCGCCGTGGCCAGTGAAAACCTTGGCATGGAACACAAGTTCGGTACCTCCGCTGGCGCCACCTCGGTGCATGAACTGCCCAACGGTGTGCAATTCGGCCTGGCAATGCCTGACGTCAAATACACCGGCCACAACGATAACGAATTCAAGACTACCGAGCAGTTTTTGCTCGACTTGCAGATCGTCACCGAAATGATGGGCCGTATCGGTCAGTTGCCGAAACTCTGATGCACCTTCGGACCCTCCGTTCTGGCGGGTCCATTTTGCGCACCACCGCGCAAGATCACAGAATATTGTTGCGCAAGGCATGGCAAATCCCGGCTGGCTGCTACGATTAAAAAGCGCCAACGAACTGAGGTCTGCCGCCTGCCAGGTCGGCATTGACCTCGCTGAAGTTGATCCACTCATCCAGGCCTGCCCGACCCCAGGGAGGGAGCAATGCGTATTCCATTGTTTTACGCGATGTCGGCATTGCTGCTTTTAAGCGCAGGTCCTTGCCTGGCGCAAGCGACGCAGACAACCGCACCGGCCCCGGCAAACGCTGCCGACACCGCGCCCGTAAAAGAGGCGGTGTTCAATCAAGAACAACTGGATCAAATGCTGGCGCCTATTGCGCTTTATCCTGATCCCTTGCTGGCGCAGGTGCTGATGGCGACCACCTACCCTGGCGAAGTCGCCGAGGCCGTCACTTGGTCCAAGGCTCACCCGGATGCCAAGGGCGATGATGCGGTCAAACAAGTGGCGAACCAGACCTGGGACCCGAGCGTGCAGGCGTTGGTCGCCTTTCCGCAGGTGCTGGCCACGCTGGGCCAGGACCCTGTCTGGGTACAACGCCTGGGTGATGCCTTCCTGGCGCAGCCCGACGATGTGATGAACGGCGTGCAACGCCTGCGTCGTCAAGCCCAGGCGGCGGGCAACCTGCAGAGCAACCAGTATCAGAACGTCACGGTTCAAGCGCCTGCGCCCGCACCCGCCTCTGCCCCAGCCCCGGCCAGCAGCACGTCCACCATCATCATTCAGCCTGCCGATCCACAGGTCGTGTACGTGCCCACGTATAACCCGACAACCACTTACGGCACCTGGGCCTATCCAGCGTCGCCTCCCGTGTACTACCCGCCACCACCGGCCTATTACCCCGGTTCGGCATTGATGGCTGGACTGGCGTTCGGCACCGGTGTGGCGATCATCGGTTCGTTGTGGGGTGATTGCGACTGGAACGACAACGACATCGACATCGATGTCGACCGCTATAACAACATCAATCGCAATAACCAGATCACCAATAACAAGTGGCAACACAACGCCGTTCACCGCGATGGGGTGCCTTACCGGGACAGCCGCAGCCGTGAACAATACGGCCGCCAACTGAGCGGTGCGAATCAGCGTGATGCCTATCGAGGCGACAACGCGCAACGCGCCCAGGCACGTGAAAAAGCCCGTAGCTCAATGGACAGACACGGTATCGAACGCCCCGCCACCAGCAATCGCGAAGCCCGCGATCAAGCCCGCCGAGCCCAGTCGGACAACATAGCCGGCAACCGCATGCAGTCCGGCGCAGACCGACCAAGAACGTCTGACAGAGCCCAGAACACCGCCAGGAATACTCGGGAGAATCAACAGCCCCGTAGAGACGCCGGCCAGGTCAATCAGCGTTCACAAGACCGTTCACAAGTGCGCCAGACGGCGCAGAACAGACCGGCCGCCAGTGCAGGCAGTGCCCGCAACAACGCATTTGCCGGCGCACGTTCACCGTCTCAGAGCAATGTACAAGCGGCTCGTGGCCGAGCCAGCCAGGCATCTGCCATGCGCCCCAGCGCGGCGCGGTCTGCCGGCCACCAGATCAGTCGGCCATCCGCACCAGCGCGTCAAAGGGGGGGCCGCCGTTGAAAAACCATCGTCGCGTAAAGGCCTTCATGGGCTTGTTGCCACATGTCCTGGCAATCACCACCGGCGTTGTCTGGTCGTGCATGGCTATGGCACAGCAAGCGTTTCCTACACCCGAAAAAGCCGCGCAAGCATTCGTCGAAGCACTGGGCACGGAACACGCCGATCAGGCGCGCCTGACAGAACTGCTCGGTGACGACTGGCGCAGTTACATCCCGCGTGAAGGCGTACAACGCAGTGACGTGGATGCGTTCCTCAAGCAGTATCACGAGCAACACAGCATTGAAAAAACCAACGAGCGCAAGGCGCACCTGGCCGTTGGCAGAGATCACTGGACGCTGCCTATTCCCATGATCAAGAACGCCAAGGGTTGGCATTTCGATCTCAAGGCTGGCAGCGGGGAAATCCGCGCACGCCGAATCGGCCGCAACGAACTGGCCGCCGTGCAATCGGTGCTGACGTACCACGACGCCCAGATGGACTACGCCTCAGTCGATCACGATGGTGATGGCGCCCTCGAATACGCGCAGAAGATCTTCAGCACTCCCGGCCAGCACGACGGCCTCTATTGGGATGACGACGACAGCGGCCAGATCAGCCCGCTGGGGCCGTTGTTCGGCAAAACCATTGCTGGCGAAGACTGGCACGGCTACAACTTCCGCATCCTCGATGGCCAAGGCCCCTCCGCACCGGGTGGCGCCTACAGTTATCTCATTGGCGACAAGATGAGCCGAGGCTTTGCCCTGATTGCCTGGCCGGCGAAATACGATGACACCGGGGTCATGAGTTTCATGATCAGCCATGATGGCCAGGTGTTTGAAAAGGACCTCGGACCCGGGGGCGAGAAATTGGCAAGAGCGATGAAGCGCTTTGATCCGGATGACAGCTGGAAGGAAGTGACCGACGATCAGGAGCAGATCGGATCCACCGCTGCTCAAGGCCTCCACTAGCGTCCTAGAGCCTCCAACACATCTACTTACAAATGAGTGGCTCGCTGAAATCCTGATCGCCTACTACAACTGATAGGTTATCGCGCTTTATTGGGCCAAGAGATGCCTAGCCTTATATGCGCATCAAACTTCCCGGTGTCCCTGCCGTCGGTGCTTATTTCGCACTGGTGTGCCTCTTTGCGACCGCATGGTTCCTCAACCCTGCCAGTACTCATTCTTCTTTTGCCCTGATGAAACCGGCGATGGCGGTGGCCAATCAGGTCGCCAAACCCATCTACACCAGCCGTTTTGCCTCGTCCGGGCTGGTGGACTTCGTGCATTCCTCGGCCGTCACCGCTTTGCCTGACGGCAGCCTGATGACCGCCTGGTTCGCCGGCTCGCGCGAAGGCGCAGCCGATGTAGAGGTGCGTTCCGCCCGTTTCGACGCGAAAACCGGTGAGTGGGGTGCAGAGCAAGTCTTGGCCACACGCCATTCAACCCAACAAGGCACCCAACGCTATATTCGTAAACTGGGCAATCCGGTGATCGCCCTGGCGCCGGATAATCGTCTGTGGCTGTTCTATGTCTCCGTATCCATGGGCGGTTGGGCCGGCAGCGCGGTCAACGTGATGGTGTCTGACGACTTTGGCAGACAGTGGTCCGCTCCGCGCCAACTGATCACGTCGCCCTTCTTGAACATCAGCACGCTGGTCCGCTCGGCGCCGGTATTTCATGCCGACGGCTCGATCGGTTTGCCGGTCTATCACGAGTTCCTGGGCAAGTTTGCCGAATACCTCTACCTGAGCGCAGACGGCGATGTAATCGACAAATACCGCATCAGCCACGGCAAGAATTCATTGCAGCCGACGGTGGTCCCGCTCGATGGACAGCGTGGTATCGCCTTGTTGCGATATGCCGGCAACACCCATCACCGTGTACTCGCCACCCGCACTGAAGATGCCGGACAAACCTGGAGTGAGCCTTATCCGCTCGACCCATCGAACCCCAACTCTTCGCTGGCGGCCGTGGCGACACCCGAGCACGGCTTGCTGGTAGCACTCAATGACCTGCAGGAGGGTCGTTTCAAGCTGAGTCTGTATGGCACCGATGCCAAGATGGACGACTGGCGCTCGTTGCGCGACCTGGACAAATCACCTGACCCAGCGGGGGCTCCGTTTTCGCCCCAGGCCTACAAGGAAATCATCGGCAAGGAATTTCGCGGTTCCAGCGGCGCCCTGCGCCAACCGTTGGAGGCGAAGTTCCTGAGCAATCTCGACACCCGTGTCTGTTCCCCCCTGGGATGCGAGTTTGAATACGAATACCCCTATTTCATCCGCAGTCCCGACGGTATGTATCACTTGGTCTACTCCTGGAACAACACCTTCATCAAGCACGTTACTTTCAACGATGCGTGGCTGTCCGAGCGTCTCAAATGATCAATCTCTGGCAAGCCCACGTCAGTTTCGCGATGATCATTTTCCTGTTGTTGCCATCGTTCGGTTTAAACCGCCATGGGCGGATCGCCCTGCTGGTGGCCTTGTTGGCCGCCAGTTTCATCCCGCTGGACGGGCTGTCGCTGGCCGTGTACTTGCGCAGCCACATCGATGACCTGGCGATTACCACATTGGTATTCATGGCATGGGGCTGCTTGCGCCGGCTCGACATGTTGCCGCCTGCGCAGCAGAACAAGACCGGCGTATTGATCCTGTTCGCGGTGTTGGGGCTGGTGCTGTATCCGGCGACACTGGGGCTCAGTGATCTGGACCCTTACCGTTTCGGCTACAGCCCGCGACCGATGCTGGTTTTCTTCGCGCTGATCACACTGGGCCTGTATTACCTGCGCAACCCTCTGGCCGTGGCGATGCTGGCCAGCGCAACCCTGGCCTTCATCGCCGGGATAAAACCTTCGCAAAACTACTGGGACTACCTGGTTGATCCGCTGCTGGGTCTGTACTGCTGCGCTGCACTTGTGCTGCTGTTCACGCGCGGACTGTATGGCCGCCTGAACAAGTGGCGAGTTCCGGCACGCAACGTATCCCGGTCTCATTAAGCTTCGACGACATTATTAACAGGGGAACATGGATGGGTTGGCTGCAATCGAGACGTCTGCACTACTGGCTGGGCGCCACAGCGATACTGTTTGCGCTGTTTGCCCTGCTACGGGTGATGTTCTTTTCCGGCTTCTCCGGATTCGACGCCAAAGCGCTGTCCGGCGACGATGCCGTCCTTGAAACCTTGGGCATCGGCTTTCGCTTCGATCTGCGCCTGGCCATCCTGGTGATGCTGCCGCTGGCCCTGCTGGCCTGGATTCCGCGCTGGAACCTCATCGGCAGTCGCCTGCTGCGCTGGGTCGCACGCCTGTATATCGTGCTGGCGCTGGGTGCCCTGCTGCTGGTCTACATCATCGATTTCGGGCACTACGCGTACCTTGGCATGCGAATCAATGCCACCGTTCTGCGCTTTATCGAAGACGCACAAATCTCCCGTGACATGGTCTGGCAAACCTATCCGGTGGTGTGGATTACCCTGGGCTGGCTCGTCACGCTGGCACTGGTGACACTGGCCCTGGTTCGTCTGGAACGCGTGACGCTGGACCGCGACCGCAAATCGATCCACCCGCTCTCTGCCACATGGGGCGGTGCGGTGATGGTGGTATTGGTATTGCTGGGCATTCTGGGGCGTGTCGAGAACATGAACCTGGAGAACCCCGTCCCGCTGCGCTGGAGCGATGCCTTTTTCTCGGGCAACAACCAGATCGCCGCCCTGGGGCTGAACCCGGTGATTTTCCTCTATGACACGGTCAAGGTCGGCCAATCGCGTTATGACGAAGCGCAGGTGCGTGAACACTACTCGGTCATGGCCAACTACCTGGGGGTCGATCAGCCTGACCCGCAATCGCTGAATTTCGTCCGCCACCAGGCACCTCAGCCCTACAAGGTAGCGGGGTCACGACCGCCAAACGTGATGTTCGTCATGCTTGAGTCCCTGGGCACCAGCGCGGTCGGTGCCTATGGCAACCCGATCAATCCGACCCCCAACATCGATCGCCTGGCCACCCAGAGCTGGTTCTTCAAACACTTCTACGTGCCGGTGACCGGCACCGCCAAAACCGTTTGGGCCAGCATTACCGGGGTGCCTGACGTCACGCGTCAGGAAACCGCGACACGCAACCCGTTGATCACCAGGCAGCACTCAGTGATCAACGCCTTCACCGACTACGAGAAGATCTACACCATCGGCGGCAACTCCGGCTGGGCCAATATGAATGCCTTGATTCGCCAGAGCATCGACGGTGTTCGCCTGTTTGAGGAGCGTGACTGGAAATCGCCGGTGGTGGACGTCTGGGGCATTTCCGATCTGGACCTGTTCAAGGAAACCGACCGGATCCTGCAAGCGCTGCCCAAGGACAAACCGTTTTTCGCCTATGTGCAGACGGCCGGTAACCATCGTCCTTTCACCATTCCCAAAAGCAATGATGGATTCGAGGTCAAGCACCCTACCCTCGAAGAAGTCCAGGCCGCTGGCTCGCGCAGTGTCGAGCAATACAACGCCGTGCGCCTGCTGGACTTCAACATCGGACGCCTGATGGAAATCGCCAAAGCCGGCGGTTACTACGACAACACCATTTTCGTGCTGTTTGGCGACCACAACACCCGTATCGCGCAGATCCCTTACCTGGCCCCCGCTTATGAGCAGTTGGGTCTGGAAAGCAACGCCGTGCCCATGATCATCCACGCCCCGGGTCTGCTCGGCTCGCGCAAGGTCGAGGAAGCGGTGGGTCTGGTGGACTTGCTGCCTACCGTGGCAGGCATGGCCGGTCTTGAGTTCCGCAACGGCGGCATGGGGCGTGACATCCAGCAGCCGGCGCCCGAAGGTGAGCGCGTGGTACCACTGGTATTGCGTGAGGGAACCTTCCCGTTGATTGCTGGCGTAACTCAACATTACATGGTGCAGATGGAACACGACGGCAGCTCGCCAACACTCCACGACCTGGCCTCGATGACCCCCACGGACAACGTCGCCGAACAGAATCCGGAAGAATTCAAACGCCTGGTGCAGCTGACCCGCGGCATGCATGAAACCTCGCGCTTGATGCTCTTTCAAAACGTGCGGGAGTAACCCTCCAAACCCTGTGGGAGGGGGCAAGCCCGCTCCCACAATGGCTTTATGCCACGCACAAAAAACCGCTGCAAACGCTTACAATCCCGCCTTTTGACCGTAAACAGAAAGGCAGCAAGGCTATGGCGCTCGACCCACCCACGATGTTGACCCTCTCGATTGCCCTGGCAGCGGCCGCCGCGCTGTACCTGGCGGTCGAGTGGCGGAGCATCCGGGAGCCCTCGCTGCTGTTCTGGAGCGCAGGCTTCGCGACAATCACTGTGGGCTCGACCCTCGCCTTGCTGCGTGGCATAGGGCTGTTGCTGGTCGGCATCTGGTTCGCCAACGGACTGTTGGTGGTGGCCCACTGGTTTTTCCTGCTGGGTGTGGCGCGCTTTACCCAGGCGCGCCTGTCCCGTGCCTGGTATTTGATGTTCGTCGTCTGGCTGGCGCTGCTGTTGTTGCCGGATGAGCCGTCGTGGTCAAAGATCATGTTGCTGGCCAATTCACTGCTGGTCGCCCTGCTCTCGCTCCGGGCCAGTTTCCTGTTGCGCCCCCACGGCAAGTCATTGAGTGTGGGGGCAGGTCAGCTGCGGTATGTGCTGCTGGGTCATGGCCTGTTCTATCTCATCAAATCAATGACGGCGGTGGTACCGGGCACGCTGATAGATCTCGCGGCTTTTCGTGGCGAGATCATTCAGATCTCCCTGGTCGAGGGCGTGATGGCAATCATGCTGATCGCGCTGTCGATGACCGGAACCGAGCGATACCGGCGTGAGAAGCACATCTCAAGTCTGGCCGAACGCGACCCGCTGACCGCTTTGTACAATCGCCGCGCCCTGGAGGTGCGGGCTCCGCGCCTGTTACGCGACGTTTCCAGCGCTCGACCAGGCGCCCTGCTGCTGATCGATATCGACAACTTCAAACCGGTCAACGACCTGTTTGGCCACACCGCTGGCGACAAACTGCTGGTTGCACTGAGCGAGATGATCCGTTCGGTAGTGCCCGAAGACGCCCTTGCAGCACGGCTGGGCGGTGACGAGTTCCTCATCCTGTTCAACAACGCCTCCAACGAACGAATCGTGGCGATGGGCAATGCGTTGCGTGAGCAGTTCCACAGCGCGGCGGTGCAGTCATTCAGCACGCCGCAAGCCGTGACCCTGAGCATCGGCGCCAGTCTGTTCGACCAGCCGCCGAGCAGTCTGGCGGCATTGATCGAGCAAGGCGACGCCGCACTTTACGAATCCAAGCGTGGTGGACGCGACAGTATCCGTCTGGTGGATCGGACGCTGGCAAGTCCTGGAGTTGTGCGTTGATGAAGTGTTTGCACTGGCCTGGGCGGCCATCCCGCAAAATCTGCACGGCTGAGAACTTGCGAAAAGCGACAGTAGGCTAAGCTTAGGATCAGCTTATTGCCCACGATGCTCGCGGCGGCAGTTGTTGGAATTTCTGGAGAGCGTCTGCAACAGCTATCTCAGACAGTTTCAGACAATGCGCAGGATTGCCGTGATGACCGAGCCATTCCTCAGTTTTGACGAACTCAAGCGTGCTGCCCTTTCCGGCGAGATCGATACCGTGCTGGTGTGCATGGTCGACATGCAGGGACGGCTGGTGGGCAAGCGATTCCAGGTCGAATTCTTCATCGACAGTGGCCATGAAGAAACCCACTGCTGCAACTACCTGCTGGCCGACGACATCGACATGGAGCCGGTGCCAGGTTACGCCGCTGCCAGTTGGAGCAAAGGCTACGGCGACTTTGTCCTCAAACCCGATATGCGTACCTTGCGCAAGGTGCCGTGGCTGGAATGCACGGCGCTGGTGCTGTGCGATGTGCTCGACCATCACCACCGGCAAGACTTGCCCCACAGCCCAAGGGCGATTCTGAAAAAGCAGGTAGAGCGCCTTCGCGAACGCGGCTACACCGGCATGTTCGCCTCTGAGCTTGAGTTCTACCTGTTCGATGAAAGTTACGAGGCCATCCACAAGCGCAACTACCACAAGCCGAAAACCGCCGGGCATTACATCGAGGATTACAACATCCTGCAGACCACCCGCGAAGAGCCGGTGCTTCGGGCGATTCGCAAGCATCTGCAAGCCTCGGGCATTCCCGTGGAAAACTCCAAGGGTGAATGGGGGCCTGGCCAGGAAGAGATCAACATCCGCTACGCCGACGCCATGACCATGGCCGACCATCACGTCATCATCAAACACGCCTGCAAAGAGATCGCCCAGTTGCAGGGCAAGGCGATCACCTTCATGGCCAAATGGCGTTATGACGCCGCTGGCTCCAGCAGCCACATCCATAATTCGCTGTGGGACAAGAACGGCAAAAAACCGCTGTTCTACGACCCCAAGGCCGAGTTCGGCATGTCCAAGCTGATGCGTTCATGGGTGGCCGGGCAGCTTAAGTACGCCAATGACATCACCTGTTTTCTCGCGCCCTACATCAACTCCTACAAGCGCTTTCAGGCCGGCACCTTCGCCCCGACCCGCGCGGTATGGAGCCGCGACAACCGCACCGCCGGTTTCCGTCTATGCGCCGAAAGCAGTAAATCGATCCGCATCGAATGCCGCATCGGCGGCGCCGACCTCAACCCATATCTGGCCTTCGCCGCACTGATCGCCGCGGGGCTGGCCGGAATCGACGAAAAGCTCACCCTCGATCCACCTTTCGAAGGCGATGCCTACGTCGATGAACAGCTGCCTGAAGTGTCCAAGACCCTGCGTGAAGCCAGTGCCGCACTCAAGGGCTCGAGCATGTTGCGCGAAGCGTTCGGTGATGAGGTGGTCGAGCATTACGTGCACACCGCCGAATGGGAACAGAAAGAGTACGACCGGCGGATCACCGACTGGGAACTGCAGCGCGGTTTCGAGCGCTATTGAGATCGACATGACTTCGACTATTGAACTCGTTTCACCGGTCGATGGCCGGGTTTACGCTGAACGCCAAGCTGTCGATGCGGAACAGCTCGAGCAGGCACTGGCGGCAGCCGCAATCGCCCAGGCGAAGTGGAAACGTCGGCCACTGAACGAACGTGCGGCTTTTTGCAGTGCTGCGGTGGACGCAATGCTGGCCATGAAAGACCAGATCGTCCCGGAACTGGCCTGGCAAATGGGCCGGCCGGTACGCTTCGGCGCGGGAGAACTGCGCGGTTTTGAAGAACGCGCGCGGTATATGATCGCCATTGCGCCTCAAGCTCTGGCAATGGTCGAACCGGCGCCGATCAATGGTTTTCGCCGGCATATCAAGCGTGAACCGCTGGGCACGGTGCTGGTGGTCGCACCGTGGAATTATCCGTACCTGACCGCGGTGAATACGGTCATCCCGGCGCTGATGGCGGGCAACGCCGTCATCCTCAAACATGCCTCGCAAACCCTGCTGGTCGGTGAACGGTTCGCCGAGGCTTTCCGCCGCGCCAATCTGCCAGAAGGCGTGTTCCAGAACCTCTTGCTCGATCATACCCAGACCGCCGCAATCATTGCTTCTGCACGTGTGCAACAGGTGAATTTCACCGGCTCGGTGGACGCAGGCAAGGCCATGGAAAGCGCCGCCAGCGGAAGGTTTCTCGGCATGGGCCTGGAACTCGGCGGCAAAGACCCCGCCTACGTCCGGGCAGACGCCAATCTTGAGCATGCCGTGGAAAACCTGGTGGACGGCAGCTTTTTCAACTCCGGACAGAGTTGCTGCGCGGTGGAGCGCATCTACGTCGATCAATCAATTTACTCAGCGTTTGTCGAGCGCTTCGTGGAGTTGACCCGCCAATACGTACTGGGCAATCCGCTGGACGAGGCCACCACCCTCGGTCCGCTGGTGACACCCGGCGCGGCGTTTTTTGTCCGTGGCCAGATCGCCGAGGCCGTGGCCCAGGGTGCAAAGGCGTTGATCGATCCGCAGGCATTTGCCGCCGATGTGCCGGGCAGCGCCTACCTCGCGCCGCAGGTGTTGGTCGATGTCACCCATCAGATGTCGGTCATGCGTGATGAAAGTTTCGGTCCGGTGGTCGGCATCATGCCGGTGGCCAGCGATGACGAAGCGATTGCCTTGATGAATGACAGTGAGTTCGGCCTCAGCGCGTCGATCTGGACCCGCGATCTCGCCGCGGCCGAACACCTGGGCGATGCCATCGACACGGGCACTGTGTTCATGAATCGCTGCGATTACCTGGACCCCGCCCTGGCCTGGACCGGGGTGAAGAACAGTGGGCGCGGCGTGACCCTGTCGCGCTTGGGCTATGAACACCTGACCCGCGCCAAATCCTTCCATTTGTGCCACGAGATCTGAGCCATGAGCCTGACTGGAAACTGGAACTACCCCACCAGCATTCGCTTCGGTGTCGGCCGCATCAGCGAGCTGGCCGAAGTCTGTCGCAGCCAGGGCATCGAGCGACCGCTGCTGGTCACCGACAGTGGCCTGGGGCGGGCGCCGATCACTACTGCCGCGCTGGATGCCTTACGCGACGCCGGGCTGGGCGCTGCGCTTTTTTGCGACCTCAAGCCCAACCCGGTCGAAGCGAATCTGGCCGGCGGGCTCGATGCCTGGCGCGCGGGCAACCATGACGGTGTAGTCGCCTTTGGCGGCGGCAGCGGCCTGGACATGGGCAAGCTGATTGCGTTCATGAGCGGTCAAACGCGCCCAGTCTGGGATTTCGAGGACATCGGCGACTACTGGACCCGCGCCGATGAAAGCCGGATTGCTCCGGTCATCGCGGTGCCGACCACCGCTGGCACGGGCTCTGAAGTGGGTCGTGCGGCGGTGATCATCGACGATCGCAGCCACACCAAGCGCATCATCTTTCACCCGAAAATGATGCCACGCGTGGTCATCAGTGACCCGGCCCTGACCGTCGGCATGCCGGCCAAAGTCACTGCCGGCACCGGCATGGATGCATTGGCGCACTGCCTCGAGTCGTACTGCGCGCCCGGTTTTCACCCGATGGCCGATGGCATTGCAGTGGAAGGCATGCGCCTGGTGGCGAACGCTCTGGTGCGCGCCGTGCACATGCCTTCAGATCTGGATGCACGGGGGCAGATGCTGGCCGCGGCAGCGATGGGCGCCACGGCGTTCCAGAAAGGGCTTGGCGGGATGCACGCCCTCGCCCATCCAATCGGCGCTCTTTACGATACTCACCACGGCATGACCAATGCGACGCTGATGCCGTATGTGTTGAAGTTCAATCGCCCGGCCATCGAGGAGCGCATCTCGCGCCTGGCGGCTTACCTGCACCTGCCCTCCCCGGGCTTCGACAGCTTCATGGCCTTCGTCCTCAAACTGCGCAAGGACATTGCCGTCCCGCACACGCTGTTTGAGCTGGGCGTGGACGACAAGCAGGCCGAGCTGATTGCAGACATGGCCGTTGTCGACCCTTCGGCGGGCGGTAATCCGTTGCCGCTGACACGGGACGGCGCGTCACAGATTTTCGCAGCGGCATATCACGGCCGTCTGTAGGAGCGAGCCTGCTCGCTCCTACAGAAAACCAGGTCGAGCCTACGGCGGCTCAGTTCGGCCTGTCTCAAAACCTGAAGGGGCACACGACATGAACCCAGCAAGCCAGCCCGGCACCGAGGCGCCGCACGACGATGACATCAAGGTGCTGCACAGCATGGGCTATGCCCAGCAACTTTCGCGACGGATGGGCGTTTTCTCCAACTTTGCGATTTCCTTTTCGATCATCTGCATTCTCTCCGGCGGCATCAACTCACTCGCCCAGGGCACCTCGGGCGCGGGCGGTGCCTCGATCGGCATCGGCTGGCCGATCGGCTGCCTGATTTCCGGGGTGTTCGCCCTCGCCATGGCGCAGATTTCCTCGGCCTACCCCACCGCAGGCGGCCTGTATCACTGGGGCTCGATTCTCGGCAACCGCTTCACCGGCTGGCTCACGGCCTGGTTCAACCTGCTGGGTCTGGTGACGGTGCTCGGCGCGATCAACGTCGGCACTTACTACTTTTTCTTCGGCGCCTTCGGTCCGGCACTGGGCATGGAGGACACCACCACGACCCGGGTGATTTTCCTGGCGATCCTCACCGGCCTCCAGGCCTTGTGCAATCACTTGGGAATCGGCTTGACCGCGAGACTTACCGACTTCTCCGGCTACCTGATTTTCGCCACCGCACTGGCGCTGACCATCGTCTGCCTGATTTCGGCGCCCAGTTACGAATTCGCCCGGCTGGTGACGTTCGGCAACTATTCCGGCGAGGCTGGCGGCAACGTCTGGCCATCGGTGTCCAATGGCTGGGTGTTCATGCTCGGCCTGCTGTTGCCGATCTACACCATCACCGGCTACGACGCGTCCGCACACACTTCCGAAGAGACCCGCAATGCCGCCCTGTCCGTTCCAAGAGGCATGGTCATGTCAGTGGTCTGGTCGCTGTTGTTCGGTTGGGTGATGCTCAGCTCATTCGTGCTGATGCTGCCGAATCTGGACGAGGCGGCGAGCAAAGGCTGGGGCGTGTTTTTCTGGGCCATGGACACTCAAGTCAACCCGACTTTGAAGCTTGCGTTGTACGTGGCGATCTTCATCTCGCAGGTGCTCTGCGGCTTGGCCACGGTGACCTCGGTTTCGCGGATGATCTTCGCCTTTTCCCGCGACGGTGGCCTGCCCTTCTCCAAAGCCCTATCGTCGGTGTCGCCTACATTTCGCAGCCCGGTAGCCGCCATCTGGACCGGGGCGACGCTCGCCGTATTGTTCGACTGGGGTTCATCGGTGATTTCGGTCGGTGAGACACCGGTCTACACCATCGTTGTGTCCTGCACGGTGATCTTCCTGTTCTTCTCGTTCATCATTCCCATCGTGCTGGGCCTGTTTGCCTACGGGACGTCGAGATGGCCAACCATGGGGCCATGGAACATGGGGCGCTTCTGGTACACGGTGTTCGCCTTGCTGTCGGTGCTTTCGATGGTGATCATTTTTGTCATCGGCATTCAGCCACCCAACGATTGGGCGCTGTACATCACCATCGGTTTCCTGGTGCTGACGGCCATCGTCTGGTTCGGCTTTGAGGCCCGACGCTTTCAAGGGCCGCCGGTGGGGGATGTCATCCTCAAGCGCCAGGCAGAAATCGCCGCGGCTGAAGCGGCGTTGAACAGGCAATCAAAAAGCTGATGCCACAATCGCTTGTACGTCGAGTTGCCCGGTCAGCGCTGCTGCTGTTTTGCGTCGGCGCTCCCTGCGCTGCGATCGCCTGCCCGGCCGGGCAATATCAGGTCTGCGTGGTCGCTTGTTTTTGTGCCCCGGGCGCCGAAGGGGAGCTAGGGACTGTCTTCGAAAACATGAACCAGATGGCGGCCGCCGGGCTGGAGAACTGGATCGTGCAATCGCGCGATACCGCCGCCATGGGTGACGTGCAGACTATCCCGCTGAATATCCGGGCGCAGCTCGAACCCTACTACGACCTTCAGGTGCTCGATGCCGTCCGCTATAAAGTCGGCGATGACGTAGAGCTGAATGCCGCACACACCATGCTGCAGAATCCCGATATAAACGCCGTCACGCTCGTCGATATCATCGTCTTTCGCAGCGCCGACGATGCGCAGAACAATGTCGCGCTGTGGGCCCATGAGCTCAAGCACGTGCAGCAGTATCAGCAATGGGGCGTTCACGAGTTTGCCAGTCGTTACACCCGTGATTACAACGCCGTCGAAGCGCCTGCCTACGAAATTCAAACCCGCGTAAGCCGAGACCTGCGAACCGGCACAACACCAGCGGAGTCTGCGCGCTCACCTTGAACGGCCAGCGACGCCCATCGGAAACCTGCCGAGGTTTCTCGAACTCGCGCACATGCGCCGCTTCCAATGGGTATATCACTGGAGGCGCGCGCCATGAACGATGAAGACCGAAACACCGCAGACCACGAGGATGAATCGACACCCCCCGCGGCACCCGAGACGCGGAACAGGAAGACGAGGCGTTGCGTCGAAAAATTGATGAGATTGAACGCAAAGTGGCGGACGGCAACTGATCGATCAGCCCGCCGTTTCCTCGAGTAGATGGTCAACCACCGCTTGCAGGCTGCGCTGTGGGTCAGGCTCCTGGGCGCTGGCCCTGGCGTGGCAAGCCAGCTGACGCGTGGCGCTGTTGCCATTGCGCAACAGTGCTTTGGCCTGCTCGAATATCTGCGGTTCGCCGATCTGCTCGGCCGTTTCGGCAAATAGCATTTGTGCCCGTTGCAACCACTGGCTGGCACTGAGCGCTGTACCTTCGGCATCGACAACAAAGCGCCCTTCCGATCCGTGTCGCTTGGCCTGCCAGCGGTTCTCCTCAAGCAGCCAACGAGATGTTGCATCATGGCCGGCGCCGGGGTTGGCGCAGGTAATGGCGAATGCCACCATCACCCGGAACAGATTCGACAACAGCAACGCATCATCGAGACGCGAGCAAGCATCGGTCATGCGCAGCTCCAGCGTCGGGTAGCGGCTCGCGGGGCGCAATCCCCACCAACCATTGCCACCCTGTTCAATCGCGCCAATGCGCTGCATTAGTGCCAAATAACGCTGATATTCACGCTCGTTCTCGAAGTGCTCCGGGATGCCCATGCGTGGCCAGCCGTCGCAGACCACCTGGCGATAACTCATGAAACCGCTGGCAGCCCCCTGCCAAAACGGTGAAGAACAACTGAGCATGAGCAACAGCGGCAACCACGGGCTCACTTCGTTCATCACGGCAATCCGGTCGATACCTTCAGGGATTTCCACATGCACGTGCAAGCCACACAGGACGCTGCGTTGCGCCACCGTTTGATATTCGGCAAACAGCTGAGCGAAGTGCGGCAACGGGGTGGCGCGCTGATCGCGCCAAAACGCCAAGGGATGAGAGCCTGCGCAGAGCAACCCCAATCCGTGGCCGCTCAGTGCCCGGTTCAGGCGCGTGCGAACACCGTGGAGATAGTCAGCCGCCTCGGCGGTCGAGGTGAAGATCGGCGACGCCACTTCAATTTGGCCCTGGAACATTTCATAGGCAAACCCTTTGCCGACAGCTTCCCGGCATTCGACCAGCAGCGGGTGAGCGGGCTCGGCGAGCATCTGCCGGGTGGTCAGGTCAGTGAGGAAGTATTCTTCTTCAATGCCGAAACGTGGCCCGCGCTTCATGTCGACAGTTCCGCTCAGTGCCGACGGGTCACGGTCAATGCCACGACGGCGATGCGCTCCACGCGTTCATAACCGGGTTTGAGCAGCTCCTCGCCAAACACGTCCGGGTCCAGTTCTCGATAGGTCCAGCCGACGGCATGATCAGCCAGCAACGCCTGTATGACTTCAAGAAACGGATCTTGCCCGTCAACCATCGCCACACCGGTGTACAGCAGCAAACTGCCGCCCTTGTGCAGTCGCGGCAACGATTCCCGAACAATGCGCAGCGACAAGGCTTCGCCCAGGGCGCCGCCGCCATGGCGATAGGCGCGTTGCTGGCTGTCGTTCATGTAAGGCGGATTGGCAATGATCAAGTCGAACTCACCTTCAACGCTGCCGAGGATATCGCTCTGGTACACGCTGACATTGTCGACCCCGGCCAGCTCGGCATTGACGGCCGACAAGCGCAGCGCTCGCGGGTTGATGTCCACCGCCAACACCTCGGCCTGCGGATGAGCGCGAGCAATGACCAACGCGCCGACCCCGGCCCCGCAACCAATGTCCACCGCCCGGCGCACAGGCTCGAAACGCTGCTGTAAATGCGCGTCGATCAATTGCGCAAAACGGTAGCTGTCCGGGCCGAAAAATACCGCGTCGGCTTGCGTGGTCGGGTACGCCGAATGGGCAAACAACCCACCCTCCAGGCTCGACCAACGCACGGTGCTGCGCCACAGCGGGCCTTGCCGCTCAACGATCTCCGCTTGCTCCAGCCCTGCCAGGACGTCTCGTGGAAACAGGGTGTGATCAAACGGCATCGACCAGCCGAAGACATCCCGCAGGTTTTTCGCCAGCGGCGGAGAAAAGCGTTGATATACGCGCTCATGGGTCAACGGCGTTGGGGTGATGAAGCGATAGTCTTCACTGAGCAAATGTCTGCCCAGCTCAAGCAGGGCTCGATCGGCAATTTGTTGTTTCGACATGCAAGTCTCTCCTGGGCTCAGCGCAAGCGGGCTACCGAATCGATAAAACGCCGGGTAGCGTAGAGCCCCGCCGGACGAAAATGCCGCTGGGCCGAGAGCCATGGGATCAGCGTTTGAAGCTGTTGCTGCGGCGACTGATCGCTCAGGGCACTGCGCAACGCGACGAGTTCCGGGTCGTGCGCTTCGCTTGCCTCGCAGGCGTCACCGTTGGCTTGGTCCCGGGGTATCGGCCTGGGCCGCTGCTCGTCCTGCCAGTTGCCGGCAATCCAGTCGCGCAGCAATTGTTTTTCATTACCGCTGAACACCCCGAACATGGCGGCCGTGTTGCCTTCGATCAGGCGCCAGAACCGGCTGTCTTGCGGCGACTGGTTGCGCTTGATCCAGCCCTTGCACTGCAATGCATCGAGAAACTCGCCGATCTGGCCCGGCGTCGCCAGCCACTGATTGACGGTCTTGCCTTCAATCTGACAAAAGTCGGAGTGCATGTGCTGGCCGAAAAAGCGTTTGCGCTCAAGCATGGCAACCACTTCCTGTTGCAAATCGAACCCGGCAATCACCGACGTCGAGCCAATGCCCAAATCATTCAAGCGATAGCCCACGGCGACACGCCGGAAGAACTCGTCGCGGCCCTCGTCCATGGGCAACAATTCCAGCAATGATTGCACAGCCTTGTGGCCATGGCCGCTGCTGGAATTGTCGATGGTCACATGCAACGTGAAGTAATACGGATCGATGCCCAACTCGCGCAACTCATAAGCGCTGATCAGCAGGTGCAACGGCAATTGCTCATAGCCGAGGTTGTAGCCGATGACTTCCGGCATGAACGCCGTGCTGCATTGTCCCAGGGCCAGTTGAATCGTGCCTTGCAGGAAACACTCATCCGCCAGCCCCTGTTTATCGCCGCAGTCGTGGGCGGCCAGCAGATTGCGGTAGATCACCACATGATTTTGCCGAGGATCACCCCTGCCAAGTTCCTCCAGATACGTGTTCAGCAATCCGTCGTAACGCACGTCTTGCCAATGTTCCAGCACACCGGCCAGCCAAGCGCCGTCGACCTCTTTGGTCGGCGCTACGCATTGCAGGAAATACAAGGCATGAGTCTTGTTTGAAAAATATCGGCGCGCCCCACCCTGCTTGCGCTCTTCGAGGTAAGCGGCATAGTCCCGCGCCACTGCCGAACACCGCTCTTGTGCCCACGATGGCAACTGCTCCGTCGTTTCGGGCAGGTCACAAGGCAATTCGGCGGCGCGGGCCAGTTGCTGGCGCAGGAAAATCTCTGCCTGCTGCCTGGCATCAGGCGCATTGGCGTAGAGCAGTTCGTACAACGCTCGATAGCGCCCGGCGGCGATGGGGCCTGAAAGCGCTGAAGGTGAACTGGACAAGGGTTCGAACAAAGTCATGGGCATTTCTCTCCTGGGCAGTGCATTTGGCTGTGCCCCTGACATCAGGTGCCGACAACACGAAACGCTTGCTCGTTGAATAGAAGATTTAGCCCTGAACGGAAAATTCAATCGGCTTGCAGGAGAGCGGGACCGGTGGCATGTGCCGCACAAAAAGCCCGGCTCACAAACCTGCGCTGTTCACTTGAGGACGAACACACGTGGCGAGGGAGCTTGCTCCCGCTGAGGCGCGAAGCGGCCCTAAAAGGGACTGCTGCGCAGCGGGACGGTTCGGCGATCCGACAAGCTCCCTCGTCACGGGTGTCCGTCCTCATGTGAACAGCATCAGGTTCATAGACCGGGCTCCTGTCGTCAGCGCCTGTCGTCCGACAGCGGGGATTGCTCATCCGCTTCGGGAACGTCCCTGGGCGGCTCGTTCCAATCCTCCGGCCGCTGGTCCTCTTCGCGGTCAGGCTGTGTCAGCGGATCGTACTTGCCCGGGTCGTTTGGATTGGGCAGCGAATCGTCGCTGCCAGGCTCAGGTTTGGAAGGAACAGAGCCTTGCGGCTTGTTCGGGTCTTGCATGTTTTCCTGGAAACTCGAATCGCTGGTCATAACCCACCTCACAACAGAGGTCCGGACTTTCCGGGCCGTACTCTTGTGAGACAGGCAAAGGGAATGACGTGCGATCGAGTGGACGAGCGGCCTGCTCCGGGCTGCGCTACATCTCTGCCGCCAGCAACTTGACCAAGGCCGCCGCCGGCATCTCCCGCGCCAACGGCGCGCCCTGCCCGGCCCACTGCACGGCGAATTCGCTATTGGCCTTGGCGGCTGCCGCCGCGTTGAGCGCCTTGTTGGCGTCGTAGGCAATCGGATAATCGGGCAAGGCCGGGGCATTGGCCTCGAGGCTGGTGAAATTGCGATTGACCATGCCCCGGGCAGGTCGGCCGGAGATGACGCTGGTGACTCGAGTCAAATGGGCGCGAGGGCTTTTGAGGGCTTCGCGATAGGCAACGTTGGCCGAGGATTCGGGACACAGGATGAACGCCGTACCCAATTGCGCGGCACTGGCGCCCAGTTGCATGACCGCGGTGATCCCCGCACCGTCCATAATCCCGCCCGCGGCGATCACTGGCAGCCGGCAGGCCTCGGTCAGCACGCGCACCAGGGCGAATGTGCCCATCTCGCTGTCCTGCTGCGGATCGAACACCCCACGATGCCCGCCGGCTTCATAACCTTGCGCCACCAGCACGTGCACCCCGGCATGCTCCGCAACTTGCGCTTCGGCCAGGCTGGTTACAGAACACAAGAGCACGATGCCGGCGTCCTTGAGCGCATCGATGGCCGATTGCGCCGGCAAGCCGAAATGGAAACTGACCACCGCCGGTTTTTCTTCCAGGAGCATGTGCAGCATGCCGGGGTCTTCGACGAACGAGGTGTAGATCTCGCGCAGTGCCGTTGGTGCAGCAGCATCGAAATCAGCGAAGAACGGTGCGAGAAACTTCAGCCACTGCGCTTCACGCGCAGCGTCATGAATGGCCGGTGCGTGACAGAACAGATTCACGTTAAAGGGTTTGTCGGTCAGTGCAGCCGTCTCACGCAACATGGCCCGGGCCTGTTCGACATTGCTTGCCCCGATGCCGATAGAGCCGAGCCCACCGGCATTCGACACCGCCGCGGCGAGTTTGGGCGTGGAGACGCCGACCATCGGCGACTGAATGATCGGCAATTCAATGTTCAACAGTGACAACAGAGGATTGGACATGGCGGCACCTGAATGTGATGAGTGAACGCGAACCCTAGAGCTCGCCGGTCAAAAACTGCGCGCGCCCCCCTCCGAACGACCAATCCGCATCGCTGTTTTCCACCAGCGAGACGATCAGATCGTCCGAAGAAAGGTCGCAATCGACTTGCAGTCGTTCGGCCAGCAAGCGGTAAAACGTGACTTTCTGCGCCTGCGTGCGCGGCCGTGAAATCACCGTCAACAACACCACGTTGGCCGAGCGCGGGTACCCCAATCCGGTGTCATGCAGGATCAGTTCTTGCGCACTGTGTTGCGTGACGCTTTGGTAGCGATCACTGAACGGCACATCGAACGCCTCGACCATGGCCTGGTGTGCCGCATCCAGCAACGTGCGCAACTGTTGATCGTCGCGCCCGCGGATAATGTCGAACTTGAGCATTGGCATTTCGATTCACCCTGGTAAAAAAATGGGAGCGAAGAGCTCGCCCCCCGGGACAAAAGAATGGCGTACAAGCCCGCGCCAGCACGCCTTCCAAACCCGAAAGCGTCAAAGTCTATTTGGAGGTGGGCATGGCAAACTCGGCGCCCTTGGCAATGCTGTTCGGCCAGCGCTGCATCACCGATTTCTGCTTGGTATAGAACCGCACGCCTTCTTCGCCATACGCGTGCATGTCACCGAACAGCGAACGCTTCCAGCCACCGAAACCGTGCCAGGCCATCGGCACCGGAATCGGCACGTTGATGCCGACCATGCCCACCTGAATGCGGGTGGCGAACTCACGGGCGATGTGGCCGTCACGGGTATAGCAAGCGGTGCCGTTGCCGAATTCATGGGCATTGACCAGGTCCACCGCCTCGGCAAAGTCCTTGACGCGCATGCACGCCAGCACCGGGCCGAAGATTTCCTCTTTATAGATTTTCATCTCGGGGGTGACATGGTCGAAAATCGTGCCGCCCAGCCAGAAGCCTTCGGCACAACCGGCACCGGCCTGCGAGCCATCAAAGCCACGACCGTCGACCAGCATTTCGGCGCCTTCGGCAATGCCCTGTTCGATGTAACCGGTGATGCGCTGCAAGGCGGCAGCCGACACGATCGGCCCCATTTCAGCCGCCAGGTTCATGCCTTCCAGAATCTTCAAGTTGCGGGTGCGTTCCACCAGTTTCGGCATGACCTTGTCGGCCACATCGCCGACAAACACCGCTACCGAAATCGCCATGCAGCGCTCGCCGGCCGAACCGAAGGCTGCGCCAATCAGCGCATCGACCACCTGATCGATATCGGCGTCGGGCATCACCACCATGTGGTTCTTCGCCCCGCCCAAAGCCTGCACACGCTTGCCATGACGGGCGCCGGTTTCGTAGATGTAGTTGGCAATCGGCGTCGAGCCGACAAAGCTCACGGCTTGGACTTGCGGGTGATCAAGCAGCGCATCCACGGCTTCTTTATCGCCTTGCACCACGTTGAACACGCCGTCGGGCAACCCGGCTTCCTTGAACAGTTCAGCAATCAGCAGCGAGGGCGAAGGGTCGATCGGGCTCGGCTTGAGCACGAAGGTGTTGCCGCAAGCGATGGCCACCGGGAACATCCACATCGGCACCATCACCGGGAAATTGAACGGCGTGACACCGGCCACCACGCCCAGGGCCTGGCGCACGGTCCAGTTGTCGATGTTGGTGGAGACTTGCTCGGTATAGTCGCCCTTGAGCAGTTGCGGAATGCCGCAGGCGAACTCAACCACTTCGATACCGCGCGTGACTTCGCCTTGGGCATCGGTGAACACCTTGCCGTGCTCCGCGGTAATCATCCGCGCCAGGGTGTCACGGTGCTCGTTGAGCAGCGCCAGAAACTTGAACATGATGCGCGCACGACGCAGCGGCGGCGTCGCCGACCAGGTGGGAAACGCCGCCGCGGCTGACTGAACCGCTGCGTCGACTTCAGAAACATTGGCCAGGGCCACATGGCCGACCACCGCACCGGTGGCCGGATTGGTGACGTTCTGCGCGCGCCCGGAAGTACCCGGCACTGCGCGGCCGTGAATGTAATGTGCGATGTCTACTGGCTGGTTGTTCATGGCGGGTGTCCCCTGCTGGTGGATAAGAGCCATCTCTTTTTGTTGTTCTGCAAAGTGCCAGGCGCAGCGTCGGCGCGGCTGGTAGAGCCAAAGTAGGCCAGCCGCTGGATCATGTAAAATGATGATTAATGATCTTGTGGATCAGAAATGGTGAACGTAGATTCGCAGCGTTTGCGGGGGATGAGCGCTTGCCTCTGTTCATTAAACATTCGCTGAACACGCGTGTTTAAAGGCGTAGGCGGTTACTGGATGAGAGCTACAAAACCTTGCGTCATTGCCTACGGGTACGCCAGAATCCGCCGGCTTGTGCGCCCTGGGTCCGCTCGGTAACTTGATTCGCGTCACTGCTCATCAGTGATCGGGTTTAGTCGCTCGATGGTTTCACGAGGCGCATCTGCTTCCAGATAGTCAGGTCATTTCATGCCTGCACTTCATGGTAGCTGTGCGCAGGGCGCCTTCGGGCGCGCCGGATTCGTGACTCCCCGGTCGACTAACCTGCGTACAGCTGCCACCCTTGTTTAGTCGCAAGTCGGTGACGGCTCCATAATTCTGGAGTCCGAAATGATCAAACCTACGCCGAACCCGCCAGACACCGATCCAACCTCCCCATACGAACCCGACTCAAAAAAACTCAACGAAGCCGCCGAACGCGCCCTCGACTTCCACTTCCCCTCGACCGCCGACATCAAAGCCACACCGCGCACCGTCAGCACACTGTTCACCGTCGACCCCGAAGTCACCACCGAAACCCTGATGGTGTACCTGGTGGAAACACTGGCCTCGGTCGATGTCATGGTCCACCAACTGGTCGATCATCTGGAGGGCGGAGATCGCAATGCCCTGCTGGGCATCTCCAACAGCGTGATGCTGGCAGAGATCACCGCGAACCGAGTGCTGGACCAAATCGACCCACCGGAATAACACAAGCCCAACTGACAACCAGGTCGGCTGACAGGCCGCCTCGCTTTGGCTTTGGCTTTTCTTGCCCCATCGAGAGGCCGAGCGCAGGTTCTGCGCAGTGGGCAACCCGGCATGGATGCCGGGTTAGCCGCCCCCGGCCATGGATGGCCGATGGCGGCGGGCCCACGGAGCAGGACCGGAGCGAGGGCATGCCGAGCCTAAGCGAGGCACCGAACGAAAGGGGCAAGAGCGTTTGGTTACTTTGCGCTCCTCAAAG
>NZ_RCOE01000214.1:0-988 GCF_004321495.1 Pseudomonas sp. Sample_10 | reverse complement strand
TTGATCATCGGCTCGATGGTGAAGGTCATGCCGGCCTTCAGTTCCATGCCGGTGCCGGCGCGGCCGTAGTGCAGGATCTGCGGCTCTTCGTGGAACACTTTGCCGATACCGTGGCCGCAGAACTCGCGAACCACCGAGAAGCCGTTCTTTTCAGCGTGCTTCTGAATCACTTCACCAATATCGCCCAGGCGGCAGCCGGGTTTGACCAGTTCGATGGCCTTGTACATGCATTCCTGGGTCACTTGCGACAGGCGCTCGGCCCAGACCGGCACGCTGCCGACGTGGAACATGCGGCTGGTATCGCCGTGGTAGCCGTCCTTGATGACGGTGACGTCGATGTTCAGGGTGTCGCCATCCTTCAGCGGCTTCTCGTTCGGGATCCCGTGGCAGACCACGTGGTTGATCGAGGTGCAGATGGATTTAGGAAAGCCCTTGTAATTGAGCGGGGCCGGAATGGCCTTCTGCTCGTTGACGATGTAGTCGTGGCAGATGCGGTCGAGTTCTTCGGTGGTCACGCCCGGTTTGACATGTTCGGCAATCATTTCCAGCACATCGGCGGCCAGTTTGCCGGCGATGCGCATTTTTGCGATGTCCTCGGGAGTTTTGAGGGTGACGGTCATACAGGCTCTCTCTGCGCTCGATGGCGCTTTCTTTACGAAAAGGGCGTTGCGCGATCGATCTTCGCAGCCCTGAAAAACGCGATTCTATCAGACGATCAGCGCAAATCCGCGCCTCTGTGCATCGCTTCTCTCTATAGAATGGTGCATTCTGGGCGGATTCCAAGGGCGGGAGTGCCCTGGTTGCCAGGTTTTCAGAATCCGGGTTCCGTTTTTCCCTGCCCTGTGATATAAAATGCGCCGCTTTCCGGGGATGCCCCGAAAAGCCTAAATCCACACACGTGTCGACACGATGACCTGGGTGCCTTCAGCTGATGCTGCTGGTTGGTCATTGGGATACGTGGAGGCCAAACCCGACTTATTAAGGAACT